>JACQOY010000102.1 GCA_016207765.1 Deltaproteobacteria bacterium
GCAGGAACGGGCGCTCAAAAATCCGAAGATCAGGTTTCTCTGGGATACGGTGGTGACCGATATACTGGGTGAAAATACGGTGACGGGGCTCAAGATCAAGAATGTCAAGACGAACGAGGAAAAAGATTTTCCCTGCGGCGGTTTTTTTGTGGCCATCGGCCACGAACCCAACACAAAACTTTTTGACGGCCAGCTGGAGATGAAAAACGGCTACATCGTCACCGAACCGAAATCCACGAAAACCGGAATTCCCGGAATTTTCGCCTCCGGCGACGTCCAGGATCATTATTACCGGCAGGCGGTCACCGCCGCCGGATCGGGGTGCATGGCGGCGATTGATGCGGAACGGTACCTTGAAACCCTCGAACATTCGTGAGAAAAATCCTTTTTTTCCTTTTTTTTATCACCCTTTCTTTTCCGCAACCAGTCAGGGCCGGCATCTTCCACCTCTCCGACTATCATACCTATGGCCCGCTCCCCGTCCGGACGCAGAATCCCCTCTATCTTCTTTTTGTCGGTGAATCCCTCGACCGCGCATCGATTCTTCAAAAGGGGGATTTTTCCACCTCTATTGAAACCACTTTCGCCAATCTTTTCGAGCGCCGGCCGCGTGCGGCCGGGATCGGCATTGATCTCGATATGGAACTGCTCCGCACGGCGGTGAATTTTTCCTACGGGTTGACCGATCATCTGGAGCTCGGCTTTCAGCTTCCGTTTCTCTCGTTTTCCGGCGGTTTTCTCGATTCATTTATTCAGGGGTATCACGACACCTTTGGTTTTCCCAACGGAGGACGGTCCAATGTCGACAACGGCCGTTTTTCCTATCGTGTCACCCAAAACGGGGCGGCCCTCTATCAAGTGGATCAGGCAACCTTTCGATTGAGCGACATGGTCCTGATCCAAAAGCTTCGCCTCTTTGATGAATCGAAGGGTTTCCCCGCCGTTTCGCTGAAAAATTCCATCAAACTGCCGACCGGAAGCCGCATCCAAGGGACCGGGAGCGGCCGACCCGATCTGGCGGTGTCGCTCCTTGCCGAAAAATCAGTCAAACGCCTTCACAGCTACACGCAAATGGGGTTTCTGGCGCTTGGAGGGCATGCGGATCTCAATCCCATCCTCAAAAACGGTTCTTTTACCTTCGGCCAGGCCTTTGAGTTCAATGTTTTTGAGCATCTCTCCTTTATCGGCCAGGTTTCGGGGCAGTCTTCCCTATTTAGCCGAACGGAATTGCCGGAGCTCTCGAAGATTGTGCTCGATTTGACCTTTGGGTTTACAGGGGAGGCTATGCTGAACCGGAGAATCAACCCTTCGACCAAGCTCAGGGTTAACAAAATAAAATACCTGTTCGGTTTTACGGAAGATGCCACATCCGAAGGTCCGTCGGTGGATTTTTCGCTCTTTTTTAATGTGGGGATGGAGTATTAAACCCAACCCAACCCACTGATTGACTTAAAACTTTGGCGCCATATACTAATCAGTTCATTGGTTGCTTGACATTTGGAACGGGTGACGCGAGTGCCCCCCGCCGCGCGCAGAAGTATTGAGCACGGCGGGGGTGGCGAGCGGCAGGACCCGTTCCAAATGTCTGGAAACTTGTGAACTGTTAGTATGAAAGTGTAAAGGGATTATTTTCAGGCTGGAATCGATGAAGGTTCGTGATATAATAAAACAAATTGAAAAAGACGGATGGGTCTTGGCACGGACGCGCGGTAGCCACCGTCAATACAAACATCCACATAAACCAGGCCTGATCACTATTGCAGGCAAACCAAATGACGATCTGGCTCCGGGAACGTTGAATAGTATTCTGAAACAAGGAGGTTTCAAGTGAAAAAATTTCTGATCGTGGTTGAAAAAACAAAATCGGGCTATTCGGCTTATTCTCCCGATTTGCCCGGTTGCGTGGCAACGGCAAAAAGCAGAGTGTCTGTGACAAAGAGAATGAAGGAAGCCATTAAATTTCACTTGGAAGGCCTGTATGAAGAAGGTGAAAAAATACCGCGCCCACACAGCTATTCGACCTATCTCTCTGTTGCGGCCTGAAAGTCTTGAAAGAGTTGGGCGCCAGGAGTTAGGCACAATTTCCCGGCAACGGTACCATTTGGAACCTCTTGCGACCAAACGCCAAGCCATTCGCAAATTTTTCGGAAAAATGACTTCCAAAGAATATCAGAAATTTCTGGCCGCCACCCGTCACTTCCGCGAGATCGATCAGGAAATGTGGAAATGAAAGCCGTTCTGGATACGAAAACCTGAACAAATCCAGGCCCGATTCCTTCCGGCATTTTGAACAATGATAAAGCTTGACTCCCCTTGGCCCCCTCTTAATCTAAGAGGGGGAGATTCCGGAAGAAGGATTATTAAAAGGGAATATCTTCTCCCGCATCGAACGGCGGCGGGCCGCCTGAGGCGGATGATTCCTGTGCCGGCGTTTCGGCATCGGTGCCGACGGGAGCGGCTTCTCGGGCGGCTCCGGCTCCTGCGCTATCAAGAAACTGAAGCACTTGGGCGACGATCTCCGTGGTGTAACGGGTCTGCCCCTGTTTGTCTTCCCATTTGCGGGTCTGGAGGCGTCCCTCAAGATAAACGCGACGCCCCTTGGCGAGATAATCTCTGCAGAGTTCGGCCAACCTTCCCCAAACGACAATGCGGTGCCATTCGGTTCTTTCCTGAGGCTGGCCGTTTTTGTCCTTCCACCGTTCGTTGGTGGCGATGTTGAAATTGGCCACCGCCTGTCCGCCCGGAGTAAAACGCACCTCCGGATCGCCTCCCAAATTTCCGATTAAAATAACTTTATTGATGCTCGCCATAAATTCCTCCCGATGAAATGGCCCCTCGTTGGAGCTTGTTGCCAAATTGTTTGATGAGTAGGAGCCTTTTATACACGGCCTACTTTGTCAATCTTTTTTCCGCTTTCGCGAGCAATTTTTGCGCGGCATCCCGGTAGGCCCCGCCGTTATCGAAGGTTTTGTCGAGGGCAATGACCTGTTTGCAATCGGCGATTATTTTTTTGATTGCCTTCCGGAATTTGCTCATCGTTAATTCGGTATAAAGCTCCCTTGTGACGGCGCGGTAGAAATAACATCCGGCCTCGCGGGGGTAGGAAACAACACATTTTTCGGCCCAGTCGAGCCCTTTTCCGGCGTGACGCACTTTTTCGGACTGGTTGTCGGCCTCCATCGACATTGAAGCCTCCAGTTTGGCGGCGTATATGACATTTTCCGCCGTGTAAGTGTCGCACGTCCTGGCCGCCAGCGGCGCCTGAGCGCAGGTAGTTGTCAGGAGCAATAACAGGCAAAGCCATTTCATGATTCAATCGAACTAACGTGGAACGGAAGGGATGTCAAATAAGTCGGCGGTGGCGGCTTGCCGCGGCAGAGGGAACCCGCATGAAGTCGTTAGTGCAGAGAGGCAAGCCAGTGGGCCGCCGAAGCGATCCATTGATATTTTGTATTTTCGCGGCGGCGTTGCAGGATGCCGGGTTGATGGACCAGCTGAACCGCGAGGGGAACGTTGAGTTTTTCCTGATAGTAAAGCAGGGAGGAGGCAAGGTTGACGTCGGAAAATTTTGCCTCAACCAGCATGACCGGCTTCTTGTCCCGCACAAGGACAAAATCGACCTCCCGTTTTTCCTTGTCCCTTAAATAGTGGAGGTGAAATGAACCCTCGCCCCTTAAATTCCATGTCGAAACCGCCTTCAGTAAATGCAGGGCGATCAGATTTTCAAACCGGTTCCCTTCATTTTCAAGTTCCGCCCAGTCGTAGAGGTAAATTTTCGCCTCTTTTTTAAGGGAGCGATGAATCTTGCCGGCAAATGGAAAGAGGCGAAATGAATAATAAACATGCTCCAGAAGATTGAGCCAATCGCGCACCGTTTCGAAGGCTACCCCGACTTCCTGTTTTAATGAATTAACCGACAAAAGGCCGGCGGCCCGCTCCGGAAGCAGATGGCTTAAGATTTCCAATTGTGACAGCTCGCGGACCTGGGCTATTTGCCGAATGTCATCCCGCAGAATGACTTGTTTGCGCTCGTTGTGCCAGAGCCGGTAAAAGGATTCTTCCGCTCTGACAAAGGGGTCGGGAAATCCTCCAAAACGCCAGAGCTGTTCGTAAGCGCTTTGAGCCTCCGGGGTTGTCGGCGGCAGATCGGCGCAACGGTTGAGCCATTCATCCGGTTTTGGCATTTGCCCCAGGATTTCTCCCACTGTAAGAGGAAACAGCTTGAGCGAAAAGTAGCGGCCAAGAAGACTGTCGCCTCCTCTTTTAAAAAGGTCCAGCCGCCCACTGCCGGTGATGAGGAAGTCGAAATCGGCGTGATAGGTATCGAAGGCCCCTTTGAGATAGTTTTTCCAGCGGCTGTATTTGTGTATTTCGTCAAAAATCAGGAGGCATTTTTCGCCCGGGGGAGGCAGATCTTTTTTGAAAAAATAGGGTTCTTTGGCTATTTTTCGCTGATCTTCGATGTTGTCCCAGTTGACGGAAAGGCTTTGGGAATACTTTTTCCGAACATCCTGAGCCAGGGTGGTTTTCCCCACCTGCCGGGGTCCGCTTAAAAGGACCATTTTGTGCCACTGGGTTAAAACATGGAGGATTTGCGGCTCCAAGGTGCGTGGAATCATATTCCCATGATCTCGACTTTGGTCTAAAAAAGTCAAGACTTTTTTAGAGTTGGATCGAAATGGTGTTGGCGGAGGGTTCAACGGCCAATATGGCGATTCTCATTTTGAGAACGGTCAGTCAATTGTTTGACGGAAAAGGGGATTTTTTGGCTCTTTTTTCCTCTCTCTCTCTGTTATACGCCAATTATTTCAGCAAGTTGCCTTAAAATCATCGCTTTTAAAAAATTTGGCATGGTAGTTGCTCTATAAACCGGCGAGGCTGTCGAAAAAGCCTTTGAGTAGAAGGTATCTTCGCCGGAAACTTTCGAGCGGAAGGAGGCAGATGCCGACGACAACAATCAAACGGAGCCAGCTCCTCTTTGTCTGACAGCCTAAACTGTCCGACGAAGGGGGCGCACTCCAGGCCCTGCTGAAGAGTAAAAACTGGACGGTGAGCGAACACTTCCTTAAGTCCCCCACGGGGCTGACC
>JACQOY010000107.1 GCA_016207765.1 Deltaproteobacteria bacterium
ATCCAGCACCGTTCCGAGAAGCATCGCCCCGGTGGCTCCCAGTGGATGCCCCAAGGCGATTGCGCCGCCGTTGACGTTGACCTTTTCGAGGGGAATTTCCAGGTCTCTGGAAACCGCCAATACAACCGGTGCAAAGGCCTCATTGATTTCAAAGAGGTCGATGTCTTTGATGGTCAGTCCCGCTTTTTTGAGCGCTTTTTTGGTGGAAGGGATCGGGCCCAATAGCATGATGACCGGTTCGGAACCGTGATTGGCCATGGCGACGACTTTGGCGCGTGGTTTAAGCCCCAGTTCCTTGCATTTCTCCTTCGAGGCAAATAAGACGCCTGCGGCGCCATCCACAATGCCGCTGGAATTACCGGCATGGATCACGCCGTCCGTTTTGAATACGGTCTTGAGCCCGGCCAGCGTCTCAACCGTTGTCTGCGGGCGCATGTGTTCGTCTTTCTCGAACAGGAATTCCTTCCCGTCCGGCATTTTCGCTTTGACGGGGATAATACTCTTTTTAAACCGCCCCTCGCTCCAAGCCTTGCCGGCCAACTGTTGGGAGCGAACCGCAAATTCGTCAAGCTGGCGGCGCGAAAGTTTGTACTTTTCCGAAATCATCTCGGCGGAGATTCCCTGCGGAACAAGATTGGGATAGTTCTGCGAGAGGAGGGAATCTCCCTGAAAAAAATCGATCTCCATCGGAACGCGGGTCATGTGTTCCACACCGCCGCCGATCGTCAAATCTTCTAGTCCGGCCATGATGGTTGCCGCCGCAAAATTGCAGGCGGTCAATCCGGATGCGCAGAAACGGTTGAGGGTGACTCCAGCCACCGATTCGGAAATTTTTGCGGCCAACACGGCAGAACGCGCGATATCGTTGTCCTGTTCCTTTCTCTGGGAGACACAGCCATAGATGACATCGTCGATCTGATCGGCATTGAGCCGATTGCGGGAGACCAAGGTCGTGAGGGGATAAGTCGCAAGATCTATGGCATGAACCAGGGAAAGGCTTCCATTTCGTTTTCCCCTCGGGGTTCTTACGGCGTCAATGATATAGGCGTCCGACATATTTAGTTGGGGCCCTTTCGGCCCGGTTGTTGCCCCTAGGGGGTCCCTTTGGGGCTACTCGCGTTAATCTATTTCGGGCCTCAAATGGCCCCACCCCAAAGAGGGGCAACTTCGTGAACCCCGCGCTCACAACCCCGCCAAGCGGGGATTGTTCACTTTATTTTATTTCCTTGCCCGTTTGAGTTCTTCGTCCACGATGGTTCTCAGAGCCTCGCGATCGCGCCAGGCAGGAAAGGAACGTCCATTGATAAAAATACTTGGTGTGCCATGAACATCGAGCTTGGTTCCCAGCTCAATGTCCTGTTTGACCTTGGCGTTGATTTCTTCCGATTCGAGGCATTGCACAAAAGCTTCTTTGTTCATCTCCAGCGATTCGGCAATTTGAAGAAGCATTTCCTTTGAAAGCTTTTTCTGGTTTTCAAACACCTTGTCGTGATAGCTCCAGAATTTCCCCTCGCGTTCGGCGCAGAGAACGGCCTTTGCCGCTGTACAGGCAACTGTGTGCATTGGTCGGGTTATGTTCGGGTTGCAGGAGCTGTCGAGGGGATAGTTTGCAAAGTAAAAGACCACCTCTTTTTTGTATTCGGCCAGACTCGGTTTTAGATTGGCGGCGGCGACGCGGCAATAGGGGCATTGAAAATCGGAAAATTCGATGATGGTTACCGGTGCGTTTGGAGTTCCCCAGAAGGGGCGGGTGCCCGGATCGATGGGTATCGGCATTTGGGCAAAATAAAGTTTGACAAGACGGTTGTAGTCGGTCGAGTTTTGATTGCCCCCCATTGCTTTGCTCACGTTGAAAAGCACAAAAATTCCCAGAAGATAAATAATCCCCGTTGTTGCAACGTCCCGCCAGAGGCGGGATTGGGAAAGATGCCCAATCGCCAGGGGAAAAATGTTGCGCCACCCAATGGCCATGGCCGGGGGGAGAAGGATGAAAATAAAAAA
>JACQOY010000106.1 GCA_016207765.1 Deltaproteobacteria bacterium
AAGAGATCGCCGAAGATATCCCCCAGATCGTCCATCTCGATCCTGCCGCCCCCCTTTCCCCCCACCCCTTCGAAGGGATTGTAGGTGTAGGTCCGCCATTGACCACCCCCTCCCGGAAACCCCTCAAAATCAACGGAACCAAAGGCGTCATATTTTTTCCGCTTTTCGGGATTGGAGAGAACCTCGTTGGCCTCGGAAATTTCTTTGAACCGCTCTTCGGCTTTTTTGTCGCCCGGGTTTACGTCGGGGTGGTACTTGCGGGCCAGTTTTTTGAAGACCTTGCGGATTTCTTCATCGCTCGCCGTTTTTGATACCCCCAGGATTTGGTAATAGTCTTTTGCCATCGGCAAGAATGTAAGGCCTTATGTCGGGATTTGCAACGGTGGAAATCCGGCGTGAATTTACTTGTCATGAAGATTGATTCCGGCATAAATAATCGGCATCCGCGTTGCGATGCTGTTTTAAAGGACTGACGCTAATCATAAACGCATCTGATAGCGGTCATGGCCGAATGGCCGGTAATACTGTGAAGTCCGTAGATTACGTAGATGAATGCGGACTTCAAGTACTACAGGGCCGGTCGTAAGCCCTCTCGGGCTGTCGTCTAAACAGCGGCCCTGTTAGTAAGAAAGATTGAACAAAGTATGAAAACGATCCAAAAACCGAAGCTTTCCGTCGTTGACGACCGCACCGGCAAGAAATACGAACTTCCCATCGAAAACCGTTCCATCTGGGCGGTCGACTTAAAACAAATCAAGGTGGACGAAGAGGACCGGGGGCTCTACAGCTACGATCCCGCCTTTTTAAACACCACCTCATGCAAGAGTAGCATCACCTTCATCGACGGAGAAAAGGGAATTCTTCTCTACCGCGGCTATCCGATCGAACAACTGGCGGAGAAAAAAAAGTATCTCGAAGTGGCCTATCTTTTGATCTACGGCGATCTTCCCAACCGCCGGCAGTATACCGAATGGGACGAGGAAATCAAACGGCACCTTCGGGTCAATCCGGCCATCAACTATATGATGTGGGCCCTGCCGAAAACTTCCCATCCCATGCCCACGATTATTTCGGCCATTGCCGGTCTTTCCTGCCTCAATCCCGAGGCCAAAAACGTGACCGACCCCGATACGCGCCAACTGGAAATCATCCGGCTCATTGCCAAAATGCCCACCCTGGCCGCATGGGCCTACCGGCACAGCCGGGACCTTCCACCCGTCGATCCCGACCCCGAATTGAGCTACACGGGAAATTTTCTGGCCATGCTTTTTCAGGAGGGGAATAAAAAGTATCAGCCGAATCCGGCCATCGAGAAAGCGCTTGATATCCTCTTTACCCTTCATGCCGACCACGAACAGAACTGTAGTACGACGGCCATGCGCGTGATCGGTTCCTCCCATGCCGATCCGTTTGCGGCGGCGGCGGGGGCGGCGGCCGGTCTTTCCGGTCCACGCCACGGCGGGGCCAATGAAGAGGTATTAAAAATGCTCCGGAAGATCGGCTCCAAAGACCGGGTGGGCGCGCATATCAAGCATGTAAAGGAGGGGGAGGAAAAACTAATGGGCTTCGGCCACCGCGTCTACAAGAACTACGACCCGCGGGCCAAGATCATCAAGGAAGCCGCCACGAAGGTGTTTGAGGTCACAGGAACGAATCCGCTCCTGGAGATCGCCATCGAGCTTGAGCGCATTGCCCTCGAAGACGAGTATTTCGTGAAAAGAAAACTCTATCCCAACGTCGATTTTTATTCCGGCCTGATCTATGAGGCAATCGGCATCCCCACCGAAATGTTCACCGTCCTTTTTGCCGTGGCCCGAATGTCCGGCTGGATGGCCCAATGGAGGGAATTCCTTCTCGACCCCGAGCAAAAAATTGCCCGCCCGCGCCAAATTTACCTGGGACGGGGCCTGCGTTCCGTGCCGGATTGATTGTAGGGGCAATTCATGAATTGCCCCTACGGCATGCATCCTGTTACAATCCCCTCATCATGGCCCGCACAACCGACCGGGAAGTAAAGCAGGTCCTGATTATCACCTTTCTGTTGAACCTTGTCGTCTGCGGCGCCAAATTGATTTACGGCTTTGCGACAAAATCGCTCAGCCTGCAGGCGGACGGTTTTCATTCGTTGCTCGATTCTTCCTCCAACATCGTCGGCATGATAGGAGTCATCCTGGCGTCCAGGCCTCCCGACGAAAGCCACCCCTATGGACACCGGAAAATCGAGACACTGGCGGCCTTGAGCATTTCGTTTCTCCTTTTTGCAACCTGTTACGAAATCACCACCAACGTTGTCGAGCGGATCGGGCATCCCGTCATCCCTCAGGTGCATTTTTTGAGCTTTCTGATTATGGCGGTCACTGTCGGGGTCAACTTGTGGGTTTCAAGCTATGAGATGAAAAAAGGGCTGAAGCTGAAAAGCGATTTCCTGCTCGCTGATTCCATGCACACACGCTCGGATGTTTTTGTCTCTCTTTCGGTGATCGGCTCCTTTGTGGCGGTTTTGCTGAACGCCGTTTTTCTGGACATCGTGATTGCCGCCGGGATCGTCCTTTTCATCATCTATGCCGCCTTTCGGATCATGCACCGGAGCTTGAACGTTCTATTGGATGCGCAACCGCTCAACCCTTTGGGCATTGAGGAAACGGTCATGGCCATTCCGGGAGTCCTCTTCTGCCATAAAATCAGGAGCCGCGGGGCGGCAAACGGCATTTTCGTCGATTTTCACATCCATGTGGAACCGCTGATGACGCTGGAAGACGCCCACTCGCTTACCCATGAGGTGATCCGGCAGGTTAAGGAAAAATATCCGGAGATCGTCGATGTGGTCGTCCATACCGAACCGGCCTATTTGACAAAAACCAGGTAAATGAGGGATTAGTCGGGTTCACTCGCTGACGAACGGGTGACGCCTTCGGTGTGGCTCCCGATCGCGCCGCAGTCCCGCAACGCGGGACGAGGACGAGTGGGAGACCCGCAGGCGGCAGGACCCGTTCGTCGAAAGAGAAAAATTATGTTTAACATGGGTGGCGGAGAGTTGATACTCGTTGGGCTTGTTGCCCTCCTTTTAATCGGCCCGAAAAAACTGCCGGAGGTGGCAACCCAGCTTGGGCGGTGGTTCGCCCAACTCCAGCGGGGCTTCGATGACGTGAAAAAAAGCGTGCGGGAGGGGCTTAAGGATGAAGGAAACGAAAAGAAAAAAGCGGGCAGTAGCCAAAAAGGGGCTTCGGGGCCCCAAATAAAAGATGACAAATAATACTCCGCAAGACACCCTGATCGGCCATCTTACCGAACTTCGCAAACGCGTCGTCCGTTCGCTTTTGGCGATAGGTCTGGGGGCCGTTGTCGGCCTTGTCTTTTGCAAACAACTCTATCGCATTCTTCAAGTCCCCATGCTGAAAGCCCTGCCCGAGGGGAGTTTTTTCATCGCGACGACGCCGTTTGAATCGTACATCACTTATTTCAAGGTCTCCCTCTTGGCCGGTCTTTTTGTTGCCTCGCCGTTTGTTTTCTATCAACTCTGGCGCTTTGTCGCGCCGGGGCTTGAACCCCGTGAGAAAAAATATCTTTTGCCGGCCTCTTTTGTATCGGCCCTGCTTTTTACCGGTGGCGCCCTTTTCGGCTATTTTGTCGTTTTTCCCGCCGGTTTTTATTACGTGAGTCTCGTCATGAACGACACCGCCATCCGGCTTTTGCCGAAGATGAGTGATTATCTGGGTTTAAGCGTCATGATGCTGTTGGCCTTCGGCATCACCTTTGAACTGCCGCTTTTTATTTTCATCGCCGGAAAACTTGGGCTGATCGACTACGGATTCATCAAAAGGAACCGGCGATATGTGATTGTCGCCCTTTTTGTGCTGGCCGCCATCCTGACACCGGGGCCGGACGTCCTTTCCCAGCTCCTTCTGGCCCTTCCCCTGTGGGCTTTATTTGAGGTGGGAGGGTTGACGCTTCTGATGATACGGCATTAAATTAAATGTATGGACGATCTGGAAAAACTCAAACAAGAAAAGAACGCCCTGATTATCGCCCACTACTACCAGGAGCCGGAAATTCAGGATGTGGCGGACTATGTGGGGGACAGCTTAGGCATGGCCCTTTATGCCAAGAAACAGAAGTGCCGGATTGCCGTGGTGGCAGGGGTTAGGTTCATGGCCGAAACGATCAAGGTCTTGAACCCCGACAAGAAAATCCTTCTCCCCGACTCAAACGCCGGCTGTTCGCTGGCCGATTCGTGCACCCCGGAGGTCTTTAGCTATTTTCTCTCCAAACATCCCGGGGCCTTTGTGATGACCTATGTGAATTCAAGCCTCGAGATCAAGGCGTTAAGCGACGTGATCTGTACATCATCAAACGCCTTGAAAATCGCAAGCCAGATTCCAGCCGACCGGCAAATCGTCTTCGGCCCCGATCAGCATTTGGGGCGATTTATCATGAAAAAACTGGGGAGGCCGCTGATCCTCTTTCCCGGAAACTGCTTTGTCCACATGTCGTTTTCGGCCAAAGAGATGGTCCGGCTCAAAGAGCGTTTTCCCGACGCCGCCATCATTGCCCATCCGGAATGCGAGGAGTCGGTGCTAAGCCATGCTGAATTTGTCGGCTCCACCAGCCAGCTTTTAAAATACACTAAAGAATCCCCGAAAAAGAAATTCATCGTGATGACCGAGGCGGGCATTATCCATCAGATGAAAAAACTGAATCCTGACAAGGAATACATTGTGGGGCCCGATCTGGAGGGATGTTCATGCAATGAATGTCCCCATATGAAACTCAATACGCTGGAAAAGGTCACTGACTGTCTGGAACGCGAGGAACCGGAAATGATCGTCAAACCGGCGCTCGCCAAAGCGGCGATGAAACCGTTGCAAAAAATGGTTGAAATGACCGGTTCCCCGGCGTAGGACACATAAACCCATGACAATTGTCCTCAAAAAGAAACAGCTCACCTTTCTCCAGAGAATCTATGTCATCGAGATCCTCAAGGGGATGATGATCACCCTCCGCCATCTGGTCAAAAACATGATTTTTCAGAGTAAAATCATGACGGTGCAATGGCCCGAACAGAGAAAACTGATCCCGGCCGTGCATCGCTCCGAACACCGTCTGATGCTTCGCGAAGACAATAGCATCCGGTGCACCGCCTGCATGCTCTGCCAGACGGTTTGCCCCGCCCATTGCATTCACATCGAGGCGGCGGAGGGGGAAACGCCGGAGAAGGAAAAGTACCCGGAAAAATTCACGATTGATCTGCTCAGGTGCGTCTACTGCGGCTACTGTGTCGAGGCCTGCCCATGCGACGCCATCCGGATGGATACCGGCAAGCTGGTGGAGGCCTATTACAAGCGCGAAGATTTCATCAAGGACATCAACTACCTCAAAAAAAACCACCCCGCGGGATCAAGCCCGATTTCGGAAGGGATTTATTGAACTACACCGCTTTCGCCTTGATGGCCGCTTTGGCGACCGCCTTGGTGACGGCATCGTGAAGAAGGGGATCGAGGGGATCGGGAATCAACTCTTGCGCCGGGGTATGTTCGACAATTGCCAGCGC
>JACQOY010000112.1 GCA_016207765.1 Deltaproteobacteria bacterium
CTCCTAACCTCTCCCCTTTGGGGAGAGGCAGGTTTTGGTACAAAAACATTTATTCCAGGAGATTTTCATGAAACGTTTTATCCCTGTTTTTTTTCCTATCCTCATTCTGGTGTCTGTCGGTTGTGAAAAAATGCAAAATACAACCGGCCCGTCCGAAAATACGGCCGCTCCCTCCACCCCTCCTCCCGCCCCTCCGGCGCCTGAGGCGACGACACCAGCCGAATCGGCTCCATCGGGGGCGCTGGCCATGCTAAATGGAGAGGCGATTACCGATGCCGAGGTGAGCGAACGGATGAAAAACCAGCTCCGAAAAGTGGAATCACAGATCTACGACATCAAAAAAGAGGGGCTTGATCTGATCATCGAGGAAAAACTTGTCTCCATGGAAGCGAAGAAAAAGGGAATGTCGGCCGATGAGCTGATCAAGGCGGAAGTGGAAAGAAAGGTGGAAGAGCCGACCGAGGCCGAAATCAGCGCTTTCTACAGCATGTTCAAGAAACGTTTCAAAGATGCCCCGCTGGATAAAGTGAGGAACAAACTGGTGGACCAGATCAAATCCACCAAACGGCAGACGGCCTACAATGAGTTCGTCGAATCGCTGTCCAAAAACGCCAAGCTGGAAGTGCTGATGGAACGGCCCCGTGCGGAGGTATCCGTCGATGACGATCCTTCCAAGGGGGACGCAAAGGCGCCGGTGACCCTTGTCGAATTTTCCGATTTCCAGTGTCCCTTCTGCAAACGGGCGCGGGAAACGGTCAGCAAGGTCCTGGAAACCTACGGCAACAAGGTGCATTATGTTTTCCGCGACTATCCCCTTTCGTTTCACAAGCAGGCCAAAAAGGCGGCCGAGGCGGCCGAATGCGCCGGCGATCAGAAAAAGTACTGGGAGTATAATGCCATCCTCTGGGAAAAACAGGGGCAACAGGAGATCGACAAGCTGAAAGGATATGCCAAGGAGCTCGGCCTCAACGAGAAAAAATTCGCCGAATGTCTCGATTCGGACAAATATGCCGAAGAGGTGGACAAGGATTTGAACGACGGGATCGCGGCGGGAGTGAGCGGAACCCCCGCCTATTTTGTGAACGGCATGCTGATTTCGGGGGCCCAGCCGTTTGAGCGGTTTAAGGAATTGATTGATGAGGAACTGGAGAGACTGGGGAAGAAATGATGTGTAGGGGCGAGGCTTGCCTCGCCCTGGGCAGGGCACCCCTACAGGGGCCCCTTTCGGGGAGCCCTGCCCCTACGAGATGTTTTCGATCGTATTCAAGAACCGCTGTATTTTGTCGCGGGCCCGGGCTTCTTCGAGCGGGAAATTATTGTAGGTCTCCTTCAGATATTTGAGGAACAGGTCGAAATTGCCGTTAATCCGCCGAATGGCCGTATCTGAAAGGAGCGGCCATTCTTTTTTGATGAACCCCGCGGCCTTTTCCCAGTTGGTCTGTAATCGGTTGGGTGTTGTCATAGTAGGGGCGTAATGCATTACGCCCCTACCCCTGAATCGAATTTATGTCTACAAAATTAAACAAATACAGCTCGCGCATCACGCAGGAACGAGATCAGCCCGCCTCGCAAGCGATGCTCTACGGCATCGGGCTTACGGAAGAAGATTTGAAAAAGCCCTTTGTCGGCGTTGCTTCCACCGGCTACGAAGGCAACACCTGCAACATGCATCTAAACGATCTGGCCAAGATCGTCAAAGACGGGTGCCGGGAGGCGGGGCTCGTCGGCCTGATTTTTCACACCATCGGCGTCAGCGATGGAATCTCGATGGGGACCGATGGAATGAATTATTCCCTCCAGTCGCGCGAAATCATCGCCGACTCCATTGAAACCGTCATGGCCGCCCATTGGTATGACGCGAATATTTCCGTTGTCGGTTGCGACAAAAACATGCCGGGATCGGTGATCGCCATGGGACGGCTCAACCGTCCCAGTATTATGGTTTATGGGGGGACCATCAGCCCGGGGCATTTTCATGACAAGGTGCTCGATATCGTTTCGGCCTTTGAGGGGTTGGGGGAATTTGTCGCCAAAAAAATCGACGCAAAGGAATTAACCGGGATTCTTCAACATGCCTGTCCGGGGGCCGGGGCCTGCGGCGGGATGTATACGGCCAATACCATGGCCTCCGCCATCGAGACGCTCGGTATGAGTCTCCCCTACAGCTCATCATATCCCGCAACCTCGCCGAAGAAATTAGAGGAATGCCGCCGGGCGGGAGGCGCCATCCTGAATCTTTTGGAAAAAGACATCAAGCCGCGCGATATCATGACAAAAAAGGCGTTTGAAAACGCCATCACCGTTGTCATGGCGCTGGGGGGCTCGACCAATGCCGTCCTCCATCTGATTGCCATGGCCAAGTCGGTGGGTTTGAAGCTTGCCCTCCCCGATTTCCAGAAAATCAGCGACAAAACCCCCTATATCGCCGACCTGAAACCGTCCGGAAAATATGTCATGGAAGATCTCTGCAACGTCGGCGGTGTTCCGGCTGTCCTCAAATTGCTCCTGAAAGAGGGATTTTTGCACGGCGACGCCCTGACCTGTACCGGCAAAACTCTGGCCGAAAATCTCGAATCGTTGTCGGGGTTGAAAGAGGGGCAGAAGGTTGTCTTTCCGCTGAACAAACCGATCAAAGAGACCGGTCACATTCAAATTCTTTACGGAAATATCGCACCCGAAGGGGCGGTGGCCAAATTGACCGGCAAGGAAGGGATCCTGTTTACGGGAAAGGCGCGGGTCTTCGATTGCGAGGAAGACGCCATTCAAGCGCTCGAGGCGAGATCGGTCAAAAAAGGGGAAGTGATTGTCATCCGTTATGAAGGCCCCAAAGGGGGCCCCGGCATGAGCGAAATGCTCAAAGTGACAGCTGTTGTCATGGGGGTTGGACTGGGAAAGGATGTTGCGCTCATTACAGACGGCCGCTTTTCGGGAGGGACGCATGGTTTTGTGGTGGGGCACATAACGCCGGAGGCCCAGGCGGGAGGGGTGATTGCGGTCATCCGCGACGGGGATGAAATCACCATCGACGCCAAAAAACATGTGGTGAATCTCAACATTCCCGACAAAGAAATTGCCGCCCGGCTCAAAAAATGGAAAGCGCCGCCGCTGAAAGCCAAACAGGGGACGCTGGCAAAATACGCAAAACTGGTTTCGTCGGCATCGGAAGGGGCGGTGACGGATTAATGTTTCCCATCTTATTCGAATTTCCAAAGTGGATTCCGTTGATCGGCGGCCATGCCCTGCATACCTACGGCCTGATGGTGGCCGTTGCCTTTCTGTCCGGCATGCTCTGGGTCCGCTTTGAAGCCAAACGTCTCGGTATTGATCCCCAAAAAATGATGGATCTTTTTTTCTATGTCGTGGTTTCCGCCATTGTCGGTTCGCGTCTGCTCTATGTGTTTGCCTCGGTGCCGCGTTGGTGGATGGATCCGGCGGTTTTTTTCCGCATTTGGGAAGGGGGGCTTGTTTTCTACGGCGGACTGATTGGCGCGGTGCTGGTGAGTGTTTGGTACTGTCGAAGGCACCGGTTCTCTTTCCTGACGGTGGCCGATGTTTTCACCCCCGGAATCGCCCTGGGGCATGTCTTTGGGCGTCTTGGCTGTTTTGCCGCCGGTTGCTGTTACGGCCTCAAAGCGCCCGTTGGCTCTTTCTGGTCGGTTGTTTTTCCCTATAACAGCGCCGGCATCGCCCCCGCCAATGTCCCCCTTTATCCGGTCCAGCTCTTCGAATCGTTCGGCGAACTGGTTATCTTTGCCGTTCTTTTCTTGTTCCGCAAAAAGAAAAAGTTCGAGGGGGAGGTTTTTGTCCTCTACCTGACCCTCTATCCGGTGCTCCGGACCATTCTTGAATTTTTCCGCGGCGACAAAATCCGCGGTTTTATCATTGAGGGGATGTTGTCCACCTCCCAATTTATCAGCATGATCTGGTTTACCATCGCTCTTGCACTTTGGACTACCCTTCGGCGGCGGAAGACGGTATGATTTTAAAAGTTCACAAGTTCACAAGTTCAAAAGTTCAAATGTCAACCCTGCAGGAGGGCCATTTCATGGAGTTCAAAGGTCAAGGTCTGGTTTTTCTCCTCTTTCTCTGGCTTGTCTCCACCGGGCAGACCTGCACGAAAGAAATCGTTTACGGAAAGGATTACTACACCCAACCAAAAACCGCCTGGTTTTCCAACGACAAGGCAACGGTCATGGCGTCTATCCAAAAGACGCTCGAACGGTTTGGATATCAGATCCACAACATTGACGAGGAAAAGGGGCGGATTACCTCCGGTTGGCGGCCGGTCGAGGGGGATTCGCATTATTTCAATCTTTTCGGTCGAAAGGATTACGGAATTTCCGACGGCGCCTATTACCGGTTGACGGTTGATTTGGCCCAAGAGGGAAGTCAGGTCAAGGTTGCCGTGGGGACCACCATCAAAACAGTCGTGGGGCAACTGGAAACCAGCGGCAAACTGGAACGCCGGATCATCGATCAGTTGGAAACCTATCTTCGTCCCCCCCAGATTGAAATGAGTAACGTGGGAGTCCGAAAGAAGTAGGGGCGATCGCGCCCTTACACGTCGTCTTCCGCCTGGCTGAACGAATCGATCCGTTCCAATTCCAGAAAGACGGTGTCTTTTCCATCCGTTAAAACCAAAAAACCCTTGTCGTAATCAATTTTTTGCAGGGTCCCGAGGTAGGAGGCCCCGAAGGCAATTACATGGATTTTCTTTCCGATCAAATCTTCGAGCTTTGTGATTGATTTTTCCTCTTGCATAAAGTTTCTTTCCGGAGAAGAAACCATTTTAACAGAAACAGGGATTATGGGCCAAGTTCAATATTTTTTTGCCGTTATTCACCAAAGGGATGTTTCTCAACCCCAGATTTCGCGGATTCTTGCCGATGCCTTCGGACCGCTGGAGGATTTTTCGGAAGGCTACCCTTTCAATCAGACCGATTACTATGCCCCCGAAATGGGGCCCGATCTCCAGCGCACCTTTTTTGTCCTCAAAAAACTGGTGGGGGGTGACGAACTGGCCCGGTTCAAGCAGGGGACCGTGCAGGTGGAAGAGGCTTTCTTTTCTGTCTCGGGCAAAAGATCGGTGAATCTCGATCCCGGTTATCTCGATGCCGTCAAGGTGGTGCTGGCCTCCACCAAAAACGGGGGGCACAAGATCGCCCTGACATCCCGCATCTACGCCGATTTGGTCCTCGACTACTTCAAGGGGGAATTCCGTCCTTTCGACTGGACCTTTCCCGATTTCAAATCGGGGCTCTATTTTCCTTTGCTGGAAAAAATCCGTCGGCTTTACCTCGAAAAGTCGCGCTAGATGTCAAAATGATTTTGTGATAGGAGGAAAAACACTATGAGCTTTTTGTCCGTTTTGGTTAAATCGCAAAAGGTTGTTTCCCTCCCTCCCAACGCCACCGTTTTCGAGGCCGCTCAGACCATGGAGGCCAATAAAATCGGCAGTATTGTGGTCATGGACAACGACCGCCTGGCGGGAATCTTTACCGAACGCGATCTGCTCAATCGCGTGGCGGCAAAGGGGCTCGATGCCAAAAAAACAGCCCTGTCGGAGGTGATGTCCAAGAACGTGATGACCGGTTCCATTGATGAAACCATTTCCGGCTGTTTTGGCAAAATGGAATCGACCAAATGCCGGCGTCTTCCCATCATGGACGGCAAACGCGTTGTTGGTATGGTCACGATGCGGAATATTCTGGAATGGCTGTTCCAGGAGGCGGAAGAGGAGAAGAATCAACTCCGGAAATATATCCAGTCGTAATCCCCTTCGGGGATAAGAGCCTATAACGCCACCATCCACTGCGGGCTGGTGACTAACAGGCTCTAAAACTCAAAAACAAACGTTGTTTTTCCGGCAAAGCCGATTTCGGCGTTGTCGAAAAGAATCGGGTCAATCACGCCGGCGCTTGCGCGCGCGGTGGCGTCGTTTTTGATGTCGAACACCCCTCCGGGAAAAAGGGCCCCGACCACCGTTTTCCAGTGCATGAATTCGAAGAAGGTTGCTTCAACCGATAAATCGACTTCAAAACCGTACCAGGAGCTGGCGTTGACCACATGCGGCAGGTTGGCCACGCCGGTGATTTCCGAAAAATCGATGTCGATGACACGGGAGGGGGCAAAGGCGGTGATGACCTTTCCGCCGACCTTGAAGTCTTCCGCCCATGGAACGCCGCTGGTTATGTCGAATTCGTGCTTGTATTCCAGCGCGGCGTAGATGGCGTTGTTGATGTAGTTGGGGGTCATTGGTTTGCGTCCCAGTTCGGTAATTCCCCCCACGCGAATTGCCGGAGAGGTGCCAAGGGGGACGTCAAACATCATCAGGGCGATGTCATAATCAGGCCGGAATCCAAGCTGGGTGATCCGCGAGGAAAGAGGGGATGAATCTCCCTGCGCAAAACCGGCCTGAAGATGCGCTTCGCCGCCGAAATCCCACCAGGCATCGGCCTCCAGAGCCGCCATAAAAATGGCAACATCGTTTTGGGTCCCGTTGAGGGGGAGGGTAATGGGCGCGTCCAAAGGATTGGTCAAACCGGCCTGGGCCGCATCGTCCAAAATCACGGCGTCGATGGCAACGCCCGGGGCGATTTTTCCGCCGATGAACACTCCCTCGATTCCAATCCGATAGTTTCGGGCAAACTTCACCCGTCCGTAAAGATCGATGATGTAGATAAGGGTGTCGCCATCCACGCCGGCCGGCAATTCAATCCCATCCTCCGTGTCGCCGTCTCCATCCAGATCGCCGGTGTCTCTATAAATAGCGGTCGTGGTTGTGGCCCCATCGTCTCCATCCCGGAAACGGAGCGCCCCGAAAGTGCCGACTTCAAAATTATCCCCCTGATAGAGGAGAAAAAGCCCCCCCTGCATCACGTCGTTCCAATTGGAATCGACGCCCGAATCGAGGCCGGAGATCGAGGGATCCCGCGTCGCCTCAAAGGCAAAATCATACGCAATGCCGAGATTGAGTCGATGACCGTTCTTCAAATTGAACCCGGCGGCATAGAGAACCCGGTCGTAAATATCGCCGAAATCCCCTTCAAGCCCTTCGCCATCGTTGGTGAGAATGCCAAGCCCCCAGATGGAGGCCTGACGGCCGATCCGGAATTTCCCCCCCGCCGTGAGGATGTCGACATACACCTGCCTCACATTCACATTGCCGCCGCCGCTTCCCAAGGCATCCCCCCCGGGCGATCCGATAACTCCCGAAGGGCCGTTGGCATCGGGCAGAACAATTGTTCCTGTTATCGGATTCGAAAGGGAAAGCCCCTGAACATCGCTTTGGCCAAAAAGAAGGTTGTCCAGAAAATCGATTTCACCGTGCAGGGAGAGGTGATCGTTCAATTTGATGAGGGGATTGAGCCGAAAACGTTGCTGGCCAAAGGCAATCGTGCCGAAACGGTCGTTGGAATCGTTGTTGGGGTCGCCGGGAACAATCCCGGAATTGGGGCGCTGAAGATCGAGATCGTGCGTGTATTCGAAGCGGAGCCGGTAATAGCCGTGCGCCGAAAATTCGGCCGCAAAAACAGCCGACCCGGGGGAAAAAAGACCCGCAAGCAAAAAAAATCCAACCGTTGCTTTTAAGAATTTGGAATGATTGGAGAAAATGGTTGTTTTAATGATTGTGTAATGTAACATAGCCCATCGA
>JACQOY010000110.1 GCA_016207765.1 Deltaproteobacteria bacterium
AAATCCCTTTCCCCGCCTTCTTCTGCTGATAATACTCCAAACGATTCAACGCCGACAGAAACGCCAGTCCCGACGCCATGATGATATCGGTATGCGCGCCGCTTCCACGGACGGTTTTGCCCTTGTCGGTCACCGTGACAAAAACCTCCCCCTGGGCATCGGTGTCGCCGGTGATGGCATTAACCAGGTAGCGGTCGAGGCTCCCCTTGAATCCGGTAATTTTGCGAATCGCCTTGAAAACGGAATCGACCGGCCCATCCCCTTTTTCCTTTGCCTTTTTCAATTTGCCGTTGACGCGGATTTCTACCGCGGCCGAGGGGGTTTTTTTGTTGCCGCTCACCACATCCAGCGATTCGAGAGTATATTTTTCCTCCCCCGCATCCGCCCCTTCCACAATGGCGATGATGTCCTCATCATACACGTTCTTTTTCCGGTCAGCCAAATCCTTGAAGGCTCCAAAAACCCTCTCAAACGCCGCCCCCTCCAATGGAATCCCCAACGCGTCAAGCCGGTCCCGAAAAGCATGCCTTCCGGAGTGTTTCCCCAAAACCAGACGATTCCGCGGCATTCCCACCGATTGAGGCGTCATGATCTCGTAGGTAAGTTCATGCTTTAAAACACCGTCCTGATGAATCCCCGATTCATGGGCAAAGGCGTTGTCCCCCACAATGGCCTTGTTGGGCTGGACATTGATGCCGGTGATGAAAGACAAAAGTTTGGAAGAGGGATAAATCTGTTCGGTTTTGATTCCCGTTGTATAAGCCATCTTGTCTTTCCGGACATTGAGCGTCATGACAATTTCTTCCAGTGAGGCGTTGCCGGCCCTCTCCCCGATGCCGTTGACGGTGCATTCCACCTGACGGGCGCCCGATTCGATTGCGGCCAGAGAGTTGGCCACAGCCAGGCCCAAATCGTTGTGACAATGGACCGACAAACAAACACCGGCCGGCATTTTCAATTCCGATTTAAGAAACGAGATGAGCTTTGAAAATTCGGAAGGAACCGTATAGCCAACCGTGTCGGGAACATTAAGGGTTGTCGCGCCGCAGTCGATGGCAACCTGAAACATTTTGGCCAGATAATCCCAATCGCTTCTCGTCGCATCCATGGCGGAAAACTCCACATCCCCCGAATGCTTTCCGGCAAGTTTTACCGCCATCTCGGTGTCTTGCAACGCCTCTTCGCGGGTTTTTTTGAACTGGTATTTCAGGTGAATATCCGAACTGGAAATGAAGGTATGAATCCTCTTTTTTTCCGCAGGCAGAAGCGCTTCGGCACAACGGATGATATCGCCGCTCACGGCGCGCGCAAGCCCCGCGATAATCGGCCCCCGAACTTCCGCGGCAATCCGGTGCACCGCCTCGAAATCGCCGGAAGAGGCGATGGGAAAGCCGGCTTCAATGACATCCACGTTAAGACGGGCCAATTGCTGGGCCATCTTGAGCTTTTCTTCCAGGGTCATGCTACACCCCGGCGACTGTTCGCCGTCACGAAGCGTGGTGTCGAAAATTTTGACGTATTGATTCATATTGCTCATGCAAGATTGTGTCTGTCCTTGTCGGCGCCTTCTTTGATGCCGATCACCTTCAATGTCCTTCTTTTTGCTTCGGCCTCCTCCTCCCCATCCGGCGTATGAAAGTAGTGCGCCACAAAATCGGCAAAGTTTCGGACCTTGCGGGGCGAATGAATGATCTCCTCCGTAATTCCTAAAACCACATAACCCGCCGAAAACACAAAAATCATCACCGCCGGTTCGGAGGCAATGACAAACAGCACCGCCACCATCAGAACAAGATAGAAAAAACTGGCACGGCGGTTGAAATCAAGACCCTTAAAACTGCGATACGAAACGTTGCTGACCATCAAGAGCGCCAGGACAAAAGTCATCAGGACCATGGCGTAGCTTTCAGCTCTGCCGGTGCCGAACAGGTGGTTGTACAAAATAATGTAACTGGCCAGACAGTAGGCCGCCGCCGGAATGGGAAGCCCCTGAAAACTCTTTTTTTCAACATTGGCCGCCTGCACATTAAAACGGGCCAAACGCAGGGCCCCACAGGCAAAAAACAAAAAGGCCGCCGACCAGCCGAAACGGCTGAAATCAAAAAGGGTCCAGGTGTACATCAAAACCGCCGGCGCCAAACCAAACGACGCCAAATCGACCAAAGAATCGTACTCAAGGCCGAAGCGGCTTTGCGTTCTTGTCAGCCGCGCCACCCGCCCGTCCAGAAAATCGAACACCCCGGCAAAAAGAATCATCCAGGCAGAAGTCAGGAAATCGCCATTGATGGCCCGGATAATGGAAAAAAAGCCGCAAAAGAGATTTGCGGTGGTAAACAGATTGGGCAGAATGTAAATTCCTTTTTTTATCCCGTCTCTTTTCATTTAAGCCTCCTTTGCAAGCACACTCTCCCCCGCTTTTACCTTTTGATTCAAAGAAACATTTATCTGATACGACAGCGGCACATACACTTCCATACGCGAACCGAAACGGATAAGCCCGTAAATGGCCCCCTGATTCCAGACCTCCCCTTCGCGGGCATGACAGACAATGCGGCGCGCCAGCCAACCGGCTATCTGGACAAACAGGATGCTCGCCCCTTTTTCGTTTTTCATGATCACCGCATTCTGCTCGTTGGCCAGCGACGCTTTTTCCTCGAAGGCGGGAAAAAATTTCCCCTTGTTGTAGCTCACCCGGGTTATCGTTCCTCCGACCGGCACACGGTTGACATGAACGTCCCAAGGGGACATGAAAATGCTCACCCTTTTTACCCGTTGGTTGAGAAATCTCCCTTCATCAACTTCCGTAATGTCGATCACTTTTCCGTCAGCCGGCGCAACCACCGAACCGGCCGCCGCAGAAACCGTTCGCCGGGGGTTGCGAAAAAAATAGAACGTGAAGAGGCACCCCGCAACTCCGGCGCCGAAGGCAATCGGGTGGACAAACCACAGCGCCGCCGTCCCGAGAACAACTGCGGCAATGATGGGATATCCCTCCCTCGCTATCCGATGATGCTCGCCGGTTTTCATGAAATAACCTTCGTCCCCTTCTGCATGGCGATATTCCCCGTCTGTTCGAACTCCAAAATTCCAAACGGCTTTAATCTTTCAATGACCGAGGAAATCTTCGACTCATCGCCGCGGAATTCGGCAATGCAACATTTCCTGTCGGAATCGACCACCTCTCCCCCCATTTCCCTGATTGCCGCCGTCACATCACCGCCGGCTATGGTCGTCAACGGAACTTTTACAAGCGCCAGCGTCCGGTTGATGGGATTTTCGGCGGTGACATCATGAACCTTGATCACATTCACCAGTTTGTTGAGTTGTTTGACAATCTGCTCCAAAACCGCATCACTCCCCTCCGTGACAATGGTCATCCGGGAGACCTTGGGATCAAGCGTCTCGGCAACAGTGAGACTGGAAATATTGTACCCACGCCCCGAAAAGAGGCTGGCCACCCGCGCCAAGACGCCAAATTCGTTTTCCACCAGCACAGAGATTGTATGTTTCATTATATTTGGGGCCCTTTCGGCCCGTTTGATGCTACTCGCGTTGATGTATTTCGGGCCTCAAATGGCCCCACCCCTAAGTGGTGCAACTTCGTGATCCCCGCGCTCAGCGCGGGACAAGCCCGTCGGTTCGCTTTATCAAGCTATAAAACAAACTATTAGC
>JACQOY010000007.1 GCA_016207765.1 Deltaproteobacteria bacterium
GACTCATAAGCCCTTGGTCGAGAGTTCAACTCTCTCCCCTGCCACATTCTTAACCTTCCTTCCTCCCCCCAAATCTGTTACCCTGAAGTTGAATTGGGGGGTTTTCCCCCCTCAAGGTAAAATGTAAGTAGCTGATATTGTTATTTTTAATTTAGTTCTGATTCGGGCGAAACTTTCGGGGGGTAAGGAGCCGATAATAGGGGTGAGAGCAAGAAGGTGTTTTAAGGATTAAGAAAGGAATAGACAATGCCTCCCAAAGGTCCAGCAATTGATAGTGCAAGCCCGGTTACATCAGCTTCGGCACAACCGGCGGCAACCCCCAAACCAAGCACAGCCGCTACGGTTACAAGTAGTACATCTACATCATCTACTACTTCTGCTACTTCCGCCCTCGATGCCGCTTCCGGCACCACAAGCATGGAAGTAGCGCTTCGGGCCAATGAATCGGGTCCTCCAAAGGTGGATGGAAACAAGTTGACTGCGGGAATTGGGGAAACCAGCGGTGGCTCCACCGATAAACTGGTCGGTGATATGGAGGCCGACTCCGTGGAGCATGTTGAAACAGCCGGAGAAAGCCCTGCGGGAGATAGTCTGTCAAAAACTGGAACCGGGGTTGCCATTGTCGGGGCCGCTATCGCCTGTATCCCTGTCTGGCCGGTGGCTCAAATTGTTGGCGCCATTGTCGCGGCGGTGGGGGGCATTTTGGCTCTTGTTGGTGACGGCGTGAGCAAAGGGGCGGAAACATCCGGGAAAACCATTGGAAAAAACGAAGAGGATAGACTAAAAATTTTAAAAAACACTTTCAGCAAAGAAAAACGTCCCAATCTTATTTCTCAAAATTTGACGGGAGAAACCCCGACAAAACCGGATCAGGCAACGGAAGAGGTTTCTTCCTCGGCGACAGCGATGTTGGAACATAACGATATGGGCACGGGCAACGGATCATCAACTGCTTAAACAGGAGAATAAATCATATGGGAAGTCCAATAAATCCAACAGCAGGTTCATCGGGAATAGCGGGTCGTGTGGAACGGGAGGAACAGAATCCCGCCGGTACCGCCGCGGAGCAGGGAAAGAAAAGGATTGAAGACGGCCAGAAAGCGGATGAGGAAATGGCCGCCAATGCCGAAATGGCCAGCGAAGGGGCAATGATCGCCATCGATCTTGCCTTGACGGCCATATCGGTTATTCCGGGAGGAGGGGCCGTGTCTGCCGGAGGAAAAGTCGCCGAACAAGGGGCCAAAGTGGCTATCGAGGCAAGTAAAGAAACCGCCAAGGCGGCGACAAAAGTGGCCAAAGAAACGGCCCAAGCGGGCGTCAAGGCGGCCAAGGAAGGGATGAAAGCGGGAGTCACCGCCGCCAAAGAGACGGCCAAGACGATGACAAAAGAAGCGGGCAAAGCGGCCATCGCCACAGCCAAAGAGGCAGGGAAGGAATCGCTCCATGCCGCCAAAGAAGTGGGCAAGGTGGGTGTCCAAGCGGCAAAAGCCGAGGGAAAACAAGTGGTCAAGGCGACCCAAGAACTTGGCAAAGAAGCGGTCAAAACGGCAAAGGCCGAAGGGGTCAAGGCCTTTAAGGAAAGCAAAGAGGCTTTCAAGGCGGCCAAAGAAGTGGGCGATAAGGCGGGTATCAAACAGGCAAAGGAAGCCCTCAACACAGCCCGCAAAGAAGCTGGGGAAGGACTTAAAGGGGTGACCAAAACACTTGAGTATTCAAAGGCCGGCATCGGAATTGCGACCAGCGGTTTTGCCGCGGTCAAACGCCGCGATCCAATGGGGGTCGCAAAAGCGGGCGGCAAGGCGGCCGAAATCGGCATTAAGGAAGGGGCGCAAGCCGTCAAAAAAGACAAGACCTCCTGAGGCGGCATTTCTAGACATTCTCCCAACCGTTTTCTATAGTAGGGGCGATCCTTGTGATCGCCCTTCTTTTCTGGGCAACCCCATAAAGAGGGGCCGTTTGCACAGACACAAGGTTTGCCCCTACATGCAAAAACCCTTAGTCGCCATTGTCGGTCGTCCCAACGTCGGCAAATCCACACTTTTTAATCGCCTTGTCGGAAAACGGCAGGCTCTTGTCCAGGATCGCCCCGGTATTACGCGCGACCGCCATTATGCCGAGGCCGAGTGGGATGGGACCATCTTCCGCCTTGTCGATACCGGGGGCCTCGAATTTCAAACAACCGACCGTCTTCAGAAAAAAATGTCTGATCAGGCCTTTCGCGGCATCGAAGAGGCCGATTGTATCCTCTGTGTGGTAGACGGCAAGGTCGGTGTCACCACTCTCGACCGCGAATGGGTCGAAAAAATCCGCAAGATCAACAAACCGAAGCTTTTCGTCGTGAACAAGGTCGACTCCGCCAAGGATGAGGCCCTTTTGGCCGATTTTTATCCCCTCGGCATGGATCCGATGTTTCCCGTTTCGGCGGAAACGTCGCGGGGCATTTCGGATTTGTTGGATCGGCTAATAGCGAACTTGAAGGAGACTCCTCCCCTTTGTAAGGGGAGGCCGGGTGGGGTAGAGGAGTTGGCCGGGATTTCTACCTCCCCCAACCCCTCCTTACAAAGGAGGGGAGAAAACGAACTAACCATCTCCATCATCGGCCGCCCCAATGTCGGAAAATCCACGTTGCTCAATCGTCTGTTGGGTGAAGAACGGGCCATTGTGGACGAGACGCCGGGAACTACACGCGATCCCATCAACACTCATCTGACCGTTGACGGAACCATCATCTGCCTGATTGATACGGCGGGAGTCCGCAAAAAAGGAAAAACGGACAAGGCTATCGAAAAATTTTCCATCATCAAAAGCTTAAAAAGCATTGAGGAATCCGATATCACCCTTTTGGTCATCGACGGGGCCGAAGGGATTACCGATCAGGATTGCCACGTGGCGGGCCAGGCCTTTGAAAAAAACAAGGCCATTATCATGCTGGTCAACAAATGGGATGAAGGGGTCAAAAAAACAAGTCGCGACCAATTTCTCGATCATTTAAAGCGGAAACTTCACTTTACCCCCGACAGCCCGGTCCTTTTTATCTCGGCCAAGACAGGGGCGAAGGTCGAAAAAATATTTCCGACAATACTCCGCATTCAAAAACAGTACGAATACCGGGTTCCCACGGCGGAACTCAACAGGGAGTTTGCCCGTATTATCGAAAGGCATCCTCTGCCGGTTTTCAAGGGAAGGAACATCAAAATTTATTACGCAACGCAGACCGGAATAAAACCCCCGACATTTGTTGTTTTTTCAAACGAACCGGGTAAAATCCATTTTTCATACGAGCGATACCTGAATAATGCCCTCCGGGAGGCTTTTGGTTTTACCGAAGTGCCGGTCAAGATATTGTTCAGGAAGAGAACATGAAACGCCTGTACGCCGAACTAAAGCACATCGCCGTCTTGTACCGGAAACATGACTGTTTTAATCTCGCGGCCGCACTTTCCTTTTACGCCATCCTTTCGATTCTCCCCATCCTGCTTATCGTCATCTCGCTGGCCGGCCACTACGTGGGGCAATCGGATATCTTGCTGGAAAAGACGGGGGGGCTGATCGAAAGCGTTGTTCCCTCGCTCAAAACGGGGCTTGTGAACAATATCAAGACAATCGTGGAGGCGCGGACCCGATCGGGGTGGTTCGGCGTTCTTCTTTTGTTTTTTGTGGCCCACTTCATGTTCGCCAATCTCGAACACACGGTCAATCGCCTGCTAAGCGCGAGGGAAAAGCGGCATTTTCTGATCACCCGCCTTTTGTTTCTCGTATGGCTGATGGGGCTTTCGTTTTTGCTCTGCGTCCCCGCCCTGGTCAATATCGCCCAGACCATGGTTGAGCGCTGGGGATTTTCTCTGGAGTTTTCGCGGGCCTTTCGGGGAAACGAATGGTTTTTCATCGTCTCGGTTTTGTCTTTTGTGATGATGATTCTGCTGGTGCCGACGCAGAAAGTCCCTTTGGGCGACGCCGTTCTGGGCGGCCTGATTTTCGGTTTTCTTCTG
This sequence comes from Deltaproteobacteria bacterium, assembly GCA_016207765.1. Lineage (GTDB taxonomy): Bacteria > UBA10199 > UBA10199 > UBA10199 > SBBF01 > JACQOY01. The sequence goes on from JACQOY010000007.1 coordinate 3,990, forward strand.
CAAATAGCCCGATGGCTTTTCCAGTTCTACACCCTCACCTATTTTCACCGTTACAACCTGATTTACGGCTCACTGACTACTTTGATCATCGGCGCTTTCTGGATTTTCTATTTTTCAAATATCCTGCTTCTCTGCGTGTTGTGGGTGGGGGAAAGACAGAAAAGGAGGTAAAAATGGGGGGAAAAAAGGCCTGGGGGAAAAAACCGCCGGCTCAAATACAGGCAATTATCGATAACGCCCTCGATGCCGTCGTGATGATGGATTCTTCCGGTCGAATCACCTTTTGGAACCCCCAGGCCGAAAAAATTTTCGGGTGGTCCAAAAAAGAGGTCATCGGACGGAAAATGTCCGAAACAATCATCCCCGAAAAATACCGGGTCGCCCACGAAAAAGGGTTGAAGCGTTTTCTTGAAACGGGGGAGGGGTCCGTTTTGAACAAACGGCTCGAGTTGACGGCCCTTCACCGTGAGGGGCATGAATTTCCCGTGGAACTGACGGTAACGCCGACCCCCGCCGAGAACGCCTACCAATTCAGCGCCTTCATCCGGGATATCACCGAACGCAAAAAAGCGGAGGAAGATCTCAAAAAAGCCAACGAAGAACTTGTCCGGTTGAACCGGATAAAATCGGAATTCACCTCGATGGTATCGCATGAATTGCGAACGCCGCTCAATATCATCAAGGAGGGGATCGATATTGTGTTCGACGGCCTTGACGGCCCTTTGACCCCTTCCCAGAGGGAAACGCTTGATATCGCGAAAAACAACGTCGACAGGCTGGGACGACTCATCAACAATGTGCTCGATTATTCGCGCCTTGAAGCGGGAAAAATCGAGTTGGCGCTCAGAAAAACCAACCTCAATGAAGTGGTCGGGGAGGTTTGCCATTTTTTCAGACGGGTGGTGGATAAAACCGCCATCGATTTTGTTCTTCATCTTCCCGAAAAAACCGTTTTTGGCTTGTGTGATGCCGACCAGGTAAAACAGGTGCTGATCAACCTGGTGAACAACTCACTCAAGTTCACCGAGCGGGGAAAAATCATTCTGCGTCTTTCTTCCACCGCCGATGAAGCCCGAATCGATGTTGAAGATACAGGACGGGGCATTCCCGAAGAGGACCAGCAAAAAGTTTTCGAAATGTTCACACAAGCCCCTTACCGCGGGATGTGGAAGACAGGGGGATCCGGAGTGGGGTTGGCGGTCTGCAAATTGATCATGGAATTACACCATGGAAAAATCACCGTTGAGAGCGAGGTCGGAAAGGGGAGCCGGTTTGCCGTTTTCTTTCCGCTCGGCGCCGTATCATGAAAAACAGCCCGTTTTTAAAATCGTCCGTCGTTTATCTTCTTAAAACCGGTGTTCTCGGCGGTCTTTATTTGGCCACGGCAAAAATGGGGTTGATGCTCGATGCCGTCAGCGGATTTGCCACGGTCGTCTGGCCTCCCACCGGCATTGCCCTGGCGGGCCTTTTGCTTTTCGGATACCGGCTCTGGCCCTCAATCGCCATTGCGGCTTTTCTGGCCAATATTGATGCGGGAGCCTCCTTGTCCATTGCCTGCGGCATTGCCATGGGGAACACCCTCGAAGCGGTTATAGGGACATGGCTTCTTCGCCGGTTAAGCGGTTTCAAGAATTCATTCGACCGGCTTCGTGATGTGATCGCTTTTATCTTTTTGGCGGCCCTTTTGGCCACAACAATCAGCGCGACCATCGGCGTTTCAACCCTCTATCTGGCCAAAATTGTCTCGGCCACTTCTTTTGATCATGCCTGGAGCGCCTGGTGGGTGGGGGATATGCTGGGGGCACTGGTGATGGCTCCTGTTTTTCTGGCATGGGGAAGGGGAATTTCATTCCGGAAAATCAGGTTTTGGCGGGTTGTGGAAGCGGTGGTTTTATGTCTGACTCTGCTTTTCATTTGCCTGTGGATTTTTTCGGAGTTTTTTGCCGGAAGAATCAAAGCATCCCCTGTTTCCTACATGATGTTTATCCCCATGATCTGGGCGGCTGTCCGCTTCGGTCCGCGCGGCTCCGCTTTGGCAGTCTTTGCCGTCTCGGTGCTGGCGGTCTGGGGAACCGTCCGGGGTTTTGGGCCTTTTACCCAAAAAACGCTCGCGGAGAGCCTTTTCTTTCTTCAAACCTTCATGGGAATTGCCGCTGTCACGTCGCTTATGCTGGCCGCGGCGGCCGGCGAGCGTCTGGCGCTGACCGATACCCTCCGTCAGAGCGAGGAAAGATTCCGGGCATTGGTCGAGTCTTCTCCGGCGGGAATCCTGGCTGTCAACGACAGGGGAGAAATTGATTTTTTCAACACGGCGGCCGAAAAGATGTTCGGCTATTGGCGCGGGGAAGTGATCGGCAAAAAGGTCGAGTGTCTGCTCTCCAAGGCCTTGCACGAGGCGCATATCCGGCAGAGAGCCGGATTTTTTGCCAAACCGGAAATGAGACAGATGGGGGCGGGAAGGGATTTGAACGCCCTCCACAAAAACAGAAGCGAGTTTCCAGTGGAAATAGGCTTAAGCCCCGTCAAGACAAGAGAAGGAATCCAGGTGGTAGCTTTTATAACGGACATTACAATCCGCAAAAAAACGGAAGAGGACTTGAAAAAAATCAACGAGGAGCTCCAGCGCTTGAATGAAAACCGGGCCCTGTTTACCTCGATTGTCTCCCATGAACTTCGCACCCCTTTGCAGTCGATCAAGGAGGGGATCGACATCGTCTTGGACGGCATCGACGGGCCGGTCACTTCCCGGCAAAAAGAAACCCTCGGCATTTCGAAGAGCAATGTGGACCGGCTGGCCCGCTTAATCGACAATGTCCTCGATTATTCCAAGCTGGAAGCGGGAAAAATGAAAATGGAATTTGAAAAAACCGACTTGAACAGGCTGGTTGAAGAAGTTTACCGGTTGATGAAACTGGAGGTGGGAAGGAAAGGGCTCGATTTTTTCATCGAACTTCCCGCGGGCCCTGTTTTTGCGGTGGTGGACGACGACAAAATAAGACAGGTCCTCATCAATCTGGTCCATAACGCCGTCAAATTCACAGACAAGGGGAAAATTTCGGTTCGTTTGGGCCAAATCCGGCATGCGGTTTCACTGGAGGTGGAAGACACCGGAAGCGGCATCCGCCGTGAAGATCAGGCGACTATTTTCGATATGTACGACCAAGGGCCTGATGCGCAAGCTTTCAAAATCGGCGGAAGCGGAATAGGGCTGACGGTTTGCAAGCTGATTGTGGATCAGCACGGCGGGCAAATCCGTCTTGAAAGCTCCCCCGGGAAAGGGAGCAAATTCACCATTACCCTCCCTCAACGGACATAGTCGTGAACCATTGAGAGTAGCGCGCGGGTATCGATCGGTTTGGTGATAAAGCCGCTGGCGCCGTTTTCAAGGCAGTAATCCACCACCTCTTGTTCCTTGTGGCCGCTTAAGATGAGGATCGGAGGGATTTTTTCCCCCTCCGGAATCCAATCTTTTGCATGTTTTAAAAAGGCGGTCCCATCGGCGTGTTTCAATCCCAGATCAAGAATGATCAGATTCGGCTTCGATTTTTTCAACGATTCGAGGGCTGTTTCGGCAAAGGCGACACAAGTACACTGAAAACCGTGAAACTGCAGACGCTTTTTCACCAGTTTTTGGACATCCGGATCGTCATCCACAATAAGGATTCGTTTCTTTTTCATTCCACCCCCCTACTGAACCTTTTCTATAACACTTGATCATACCTTTAACAAACGAAACTCTCAATAGGGACGCTCTATTATTCCGGCCAAAAGGAGTATTCGCATTGGATAGATTTTTTGCCATGTGCCGTCATCAAAAATTCTTTGAGGCAAGAGCCGTGCCAAAAAATAAGCGGTATCTATCTGAAATCAGTTTGGTTTATCCCCTACGCTCGTCGGCTTCGGGGACGAGCCTTGCCGGGTCAAAACCCCGTGGCTTGCCCTGTGGGGTTCATACCATTGATTAGACTATCCAATTGCCGGAAAAGAGGTGCCGTCTAAGGCCTTTTTGACGAGGCTGATCAGTTCGTGCGGGTTATACGGTTTTTTAATAAAACCGTCGGCTCCGAGTTTGTCCACGCAATCGTCTTTTTTCGAGACATGTGCCGAAAAAAAGAGGACCGGGATTTTCTTTAGCTCCCGGCTCGCCCTCAGCCGTTTGAATATTTCCAGCCCCGACACGTCGGGGAGCCAGATATCCAAAAGAACAAGGTCGGGTTTTTCGCGGCAAATGAATTCGTAGGCCCCGTTTCCTTCCATGTATGAAGCGACTTCGAATCCGCCGGCGCGGAGGCGCTTTTCAGTCAGACGGACCAGATCGCGTTCATCGTCAATAATCGCAATTTTCGGCACCGTGGGCATTGGAGCCTTTATTATCCCTAATTTATTGTTTGTCTGCAACCGGTGACTTGATTATCCTCTTTTCATGCCCCTGGAATCGGTCAGAAGAAAAATAGAGGCCCTTCGCGAGGAGATTCGCCGGCATGATTTTTTGTATTATATCAAGGACAAGCCGAGGATTTCCGATGCCCAATATGACGCCCTTTTTCGGGAACTGAAGGAACTCGAAGAAAAATACCCGCAACTACTCTCGGCTGATTCTCCCACGCAGAGGGTCGGAGGGGCCCCGGTTGACTTTCTTCCCAAATTCAAACACCGCGTTCCCCTCTTGAGCCTTGAATCGCTTTTTACAGAAGCGGATGTTCAGGCCTTCGACAAAAGAATCCGAAAAGAAGTTGATATGTCCTCTGCGTCCCATTTGTCCTATCTCGTCGAACCCAAGTTTGATGGCTTGTCGGTGGAGGTGGTCTATCGGAACGGGGTTTTTCATCAGGCAGGGACGAGGGGGGATGGAGAAACGGGCGAAGAGGTGACGCAGAATGTGAAAACAATCAAATCGTTGCCGTTAAAATTATCCGGGAAAGATATCCCGAAGGAACTCCATCTCCGCGGCGAAGTCGTGATGACAGTCAAGGGTTTTGAGGCGCTCAACAAAAAACTGATCGAGGAGGGGGAGGAGCCCTTCGCCAACCCGCGAAATGCCGCCAGCGGGGCGCTCCGCCAGCTTGATTCCCGAATTACGGCGAAACGGCCGCTCGATATTTATCTGTACGGATTGCTTTATGCGGAAAACTGGCGCCCCAAAACCCAGGAAGAGGTTTTGGAAACCCTCTCTTCCTGGGGAATCCGGATCAACCCCGTGCACAAAAAATGTGATTCACTGCAAGAGATCTGCGATTTTCACGCCGATCTTCATCAAAAGAGGGACCATCTCGACTACGAAATCGATGGGATTGTGGCCAAGGTGGATGATCTTTCCCTTCAGGAGTCCTTGGGGGCAAGGACCCGGTCTCCGCGATGGGCCTTTGCCTACAAATTTGAACCGCGCAAAGAAATCACAACGGTGGAAAATATCGTCGTTCAGGTGGGGCGGCAGGGGACACTGACCCCCGTGGCAATCTTGAAACCGGTGGACGTGGGGGGGGTCACTGTCAGCCGGGCAACCCTCCACAATCTCGATATTATCCAAAAATTGGATGTGCGCCTTGGAGATGAAGTCAAGGTGGCGCGAGCAGGTGATGTAATACCTGAAGTAATTGAAGTTAACCACGAGTCAAGAAAAGATAAAATTGAAGAATTTAAAATGCCTTTAAAATGCCCGGTATGCGGTTCGAAGGTGGTTCGTGAGGGGGTCTTCTTTTTTTGCACCGGCGGCTATACCTGCCGGGCGCAGGTGAAGTGGTCGATCATCCATTATGCCTCGCGTGATGCCATGGACATTGAAGGACTGGGAAGGGAAACGGTCGATCTGTTGATTGAAAAGGGGCTCATCAAAAATGTTGCCGATCTTTACACGATCAAAAAAACGGACCTCCTCATACTTCCCGGTTTTAAAGACAAAAAGGCGCAGAATCTTTTGGACGGCATTGAGGCGAGCAAAAAGCGTTCACTCTCGCGTTTTCTGTATGGATTGGGCATTCGGCACGTCGGGGAGCAGATTGCGCGGCTGATTTGCAATCATTTTGGGTCGCTTGGAAAAATGGAAAGGGCGTCCCTGGAGGAAATTCAAAATATTGATGGAGTCGGCCCCGAAATCGCCAGGAGCCTTGTCGATTATTTTCGGGATGCGAGAAATCAAAAACTGGTGGAGTTGTTGCTGGGGCGCGGGGTCACTCCACAGCACGAGGCCAAAAAAACCCCATCGGGCCCGCTCTTGGGAAAAACGTTTGTCTTTACCGGCGAAATGGAATCGATGTCCCGCCCGGAGGCTTCGAGGAAGATTGAGACCCTTGGAGGACGGGCCATTGATAGTGTCAGCAAAAAGACCGATTATGTGGTGGCGGGGGCCAACCCCGGATCAAAATTTGACAAGGCCAAAAAACTGGGCGTAACCATTCTGGATGAAAAGGAATTTTTGAAAATGATCGGATCTTGATACAGAAACCCACGATGAAATCCGGCACGCTGCAAATCTCAATGAAACATGTGGGGATAGACCAGCAAACCCAAAACAGCCGCGATTAAAATAATCAGTGGTTCCGAAATTTTTTTGCTCTTGAACAGGACAAGAAGCGATGCGGCGGCAAAAAGGGCCGTGGGCCAGTCGATAATCGATCTCCGGGCCAGAACGACAACCGCTCCGGCAATGGCCCCGGTGGCCGCTGACGTAACACCGGTGACAAAGGCATTGAGACCGGGCCGTCTTCCGTACTTTTTGAAATAGGGGGCGGGAATAATGGTGAAAAGATAGCAGGGGAGAAAGGTTGCCAGGGCGGCCACAGTGGCCCCCGAAAATCCGGCCGCCAGAAAACCGATGAAGCCCACCGTAATCACGACCGGCCCCGGCGTAATCATCGCCACGGCCACGGCGTCCACAAACTGACGGGCCTCCATCCAGCCGTATTCCTTGACGACCCCCCCGTAGAGAAAAGGGACAATCGCCAGGCCGCTTCCAAAAACCATCGCCCCCGCCTTGGTGAAAAAGAGGGCAATCTTCAAAAAAGTCTCGTTCGTGGCCGGAGGATCGCCCCACAAAAAGGACGAGAAAGGCATGATGAAAAAACTGGAGAGCCGCGGAGACTTTAAAAAACGGGGAGGCGCCTTGGTGAGCCAATAGACAATTCCCGCGAGGAGAAAGGAAAGAATATACTCGGTCTCCGTGACAACCGTCACAATGGCTGTTGCGAGGTAGATTGCCCAGAGAAGTTTATCCGCACCGATGGTCTTTCGCGTCAGTTTATAGGCGCTATGGGCAATGATACCGATAACACTTGCCCCCACGCCGTAAAAAACCGCCTGCATCCAGGAAAGGCCGCCGTAAATTTTGTAGGCCCAGCCGAGAAGAACCACCATAACAAAAGAGGGGAGAACAAAGGCAATTCCCGCCAGCGTCGCGCCGAGGATTTTGTAATCGACATAGCCGATGTAGATGCCGAGTTGGGCCGCCAAAGGCCCCGGGGCAAGCTGGGCGAGGGCGAGCCCTTCCTTGTAATCGTCCTCGGTGATCCAGCGGCGTCTCTCCACAAGATCGCGGTTCATATAACCGACCAGGGCGATCGGTCCGCCAAAGCCGAGATAGCCGAGGCGCAAGAAATAAAAAACCAGCTCTTTAAGGGTATAGGGCCGCCCGCTTTGCACGCGATCCTCCTTGCGCGGGATCATGCAAAACAAACACCGCGAAGTAAACCCGTTAATTTTTTTCCTTGGCCTATTGACATTCAAAAGCGATTCATGTACTGGTGAAAAGTAATGCATAATGAACTCGCTCAAATCATTCCTTCAAAAAACGGCGCCTGCGGGTGTTGCTGTATGTGTACACAGCCGGCGGCGCGCTGGATGAGCGGGTTTGCGGTCCTCTCTTAATCGCTAATCCTTAAATCATCTAAGCTTGGTCCCGCCGGCTGAAACAAAACGCCGGAAGGGCGGGTGTGTTTTTGTTTTTTCTCGTTTTTTTAAAAGGAGAATGAAATGTTCATCGATCAAAAAATTAATCGGGTTTTTAAAACTCTGATTTTTGCTTTTAGTTTTCTGGTAGTTCCTCTCATATCACATGCCGATGTGACGCTCTTGAACGTCTCGTACGATCCGACACGGGAGTTCTACCAGGAATTCAACTCCGCCTTCGCCAAACAGTGGCAGACGAAAAAGGGAGAGAAGGTGACGATTAATCAATCCCACGGCGGATCGGGAAAACAGGCCCGCGCCGTCATCGACGGCCTTGAGGCCGATGTCGTTACATTGGCTTTGGCCTACGACATCGACGCGATTGCCGAAAAAGGGGGATTGTTGCCCGCCAACTGGCAGAGCCGTCTTCCCAACAACAGCACGCCATATACCTCCACCATTATTTTTCTGGTGAAGAAGGGAAATCCAAAGGGAATCAAGGACTGGGACGACCTGGTGAAACCGGGACTCTCGGTCATCACGCCGAACCCCAAAACCTCCGGCGGGGCGCGCTGGAACTATCTGGCGGCGTGGGGTTATGCGCTGAAAAAATACGGCAATGACGAGGCAAAGGCAAAAGAGTTCGTCGCCCAACTCTATAAAAATGTGCCGGTCCTTGATTCAGGCGCCCGTGGCTCCACGACAACGTTCGTGGAACGGGGAATCGGCGATGTCCTGATTGCTTGGGAAAACGAGGCCTATCTGGCAGTGAACGAAACCGGTAGCACCGGTGGCGTCGGCAAGGGGAAATTCGAAGTGGTCATCCCGTCGGTAAGTATTCTGGCGGAACCGCCGGTGGCTCTGATCGACAAGGTGGTCGACAAACACAAAACACGCGAGGTCGCTCAAGCCTATCTGGAATATCTCTATTCCGATGAAGGGCAGGAGATCGCGGCCAAACATTATTTTCGCCCCCCTTCGGCCGCAGTCGCCGCAAAATACACTGGCCGTTTTCCCAAACTGAACCTGTTCACCATCGACGAACTATTCGGTGGTTGGAAAAAGGCGCAGGCGAAACATTTTGCCGATGGCGGACTGTTCGATCAGATTTATGAAGGGGCAAAGTGAAAAAAATGGACTGTTCAGGTGTCGGTGGAACCCCCCCCTCTTAATGTTAAGAGGGGGCGGGGGGGAGTTAAGAAGAGACAAAGTGTTTCCCAGTTGTCATAACTC
>JACQOY010000113.1 GCA_016207765.1 Deltaproteobacteria bacterium
ATTTTTGTCATTTTGATTTGAGAAGTTTGAGACCGGTCTCAAGGATTTCTTTTTGAGCCGCCGTATTCTTCAAGTCGGCCCTTTTTTCTGCAATGAGCCCAGATTCCGCATGTTCCATGAATTTCGGGTCTTCGAGCCGCGCCTTTAATTGATCGATGTCTTTGACCGTTCTTTGCAACTTCTTTTTCAGGCGTTCCTCTTCTTTTTGCAGATCGATCAACCCCTGAAATGGAATATAAAGCTTCCCGTTGCTCAAATGGGCCACCGCCGCCGGTTCACCAAGCGACAGATTGAGATCGACTTTCGATACCTTGGCCAACTTCATGATCTTTTGGTGAATGCCTTCGTAAAGGTCAAATTGATCCGTCTGAATGACAATACCTATCTCCGCCGAGAGCGGCACGCCGCTCTCCTGCCGGATATTCCGGATGGCGGCAACAACCTCAATGAGTCTTTCAAACTCCAGCCGCGCCTGATGATATTCGGGGGATTCTTTGCCTGCCTTTGGATATTCCGAAACAACAATCGATTTTCCTTTCCGGTCGGCAAGCATCTGCCAGATTTCTTCCGTCAAAAAAGGGATAAAGGGATGCAGAAGTCTCAAAGCGGAATCGAGGACATGATAAGTTGTCCGGGCGGTTTCCTTTTTCTGTTCTTCTGTACTGTCGGAAAATACCGTCTTGCTGAATTCCAGGTACCAATCGCAAAAAAAGTACCAAAAAAAGGAATAAACCGCTTGGGCGGCCTTGTTGAATTCGTAATTCCGGATTCCGTTTTCCGTTTTTCGAATCGCCTCCCAAAGTTCGCTCAAAATCCAGCGGTTGAGGGGGAGTTGGGGGTCTATCTCGCGGAAATCTTCCTCGGACTTGATGAACGGGGAGGCGCTCATCAGCGCAAACCGGGAGGCGTTCCAAATTTTGTTGCAAAAATTGCGGTACCCCTCGATGCGCGCCTCGTCCAACTTGATGTCGCGCCCCTGCGCGGCAAAGGCGGCCAGCGTGAAGCGAAAGGCATCGGTGCCGTATTTTTTCATCATGATGAGCGGATCCACCACATTCCCTTTCGATTTGCTCATCTTCTGCCCCAGCGGATCGCGGACAATGGCGTGGATATGGACGTCTCTAAACGGGACCTCCTTCATAAAATGAATCCCCATCATCATCATCCGCGCCACCCAGAAGAAAATGATGTCAAAGGCGGTGACAAGGGCCGATGTGGGATAGAATTTCTTCAACTCCGGCGTCTGATTGGGCCAACCGAGTGTTGAGAAGGGCCACAAGGCTGATGAAAACCAGGTGTCGAGAACATCCGGATCTTGTGTCAGTTCAGCTGACCCACACGATGGACATTTTGTGGGCGGCGTTTCGGAAACAACCGGATCACACTTTTTATCGCAGTACCATGCTGGTATTTGATGGCCCCACCAGATCTGGCGCGATATACACCAGTCCTGAATATTCTCCATCCAGTTAAAATAGGTTTTTGCCCAGTGTTCGGGGATAAATTTTGTTTTCCCATCTTTGACCGCTTTGATCGCCGGTTCGGCGAGCGGTTTGGTTTTTACATACCACTGAGGCGAGAGATACGGCTCCACCACCGTTTTGCAGCGGTAACAATGTCCGACGGCGTGCGTGTGCGGTTCCACTTTTTCCAGAAATCCTAAAGCTTCGAGATCTTCCACCACCTTTTTGCGGGCAGAATGAATCGTCATTCCGGCATAGGGTCCGCCATTGGCGTTGATCTTCCCATCCTCGGTTAAAATATTGATTCGCTCGAGGTTGTGGCGATTCCCGATTTCAAAGTCGTTAAAATCATGCGCGGGGGTGATTTTCACCACACCGCTCCCGAAGGTGCGATCAACATATTCATCGGCAATCACCGGAATTTCACGATTAACAAGGGGAAGAAGAACTTTTTTGCCGATCCAATTTTTGTATCGTTCGTCATCCGGATGAACCGCCACCGCCGTATCGCCCAGCATAGTCTCGGGGCGGGTTGTAGCCACAATCAGGCCTCCATATTTTACATGCCACAAATGCCCTTTCTGTTCCTCATGCTCCACTTCAAGATCGGACAGCGCCGTATGGCACCGGGGACACCAATTGATCAGACGGAGCCCCCGGTAGATCAATCCTTCACGATGCAATTGCACAAAAACCTTGCGGACGGCCTTGGAAAGGCCTTCATCCATCGTAAACCGTTCGTTGGCGTAATCACATGACGCCCCAAGCCGTTTGAGCTGGTTGATGATGGTGCCCCCCGATTCGCTCCGCCATTTCCAGACCCTTTCGACGAATTTTTCACGGCCGAGGTCAAAACGCGACTTCCCCTCGGCGGCCAACTGTTTTTCGACGACATTTTGAGTGGCAATCCCGGCATGGTCGGTCCCAACCACCCAAAGGGTGCTGTCTCCTTTCATCCGATGGTAACGGACAAGAATATCCTGCAGGGTATTATTCAGGGCATGCCCCATATGAAGCGATCCGGTGACATTGGGGGGGGGAATGACGATGCTGTAGGACCGATCAGACTGATCGGACAGATCAGGAGCAAAATAATTCCTGTCAATCCAATGTTGGATCCACCGGTCCTCAACGGCGTGCGGCTCGTAAACCTTGGGAAGTTCTTTCATTGACAACGGTTATAGGTTATACAAAAAAACGCATCAACATGAAAAAATATCTTAAGCGCATCCTCCCATGGCTGATTGCGGCCGGGATTCTTTATTTTTTATTCCACAAGATTCCCCCGACGACCGTTCTTTCAACCATCACCCACGCGAATATTCCCCTTTTTGTTTTCTATTCAATCGCCTACTTCGTAATCATCATGATGGCCGACTGTGTGGGACTCTGCTGGCTTTTGAGCCGCTTCTCAACGCCGGTCAACTTCAAGGAAACTCTGCTCATGCGGGGCGCCACCTACCTGCTCATGGTGATCAATTACAACCTCGCCCAGGGGGGCATTGCCTTTTACCTCAGGAGAACACACAAAGCCCCGGTTTTTAAAACTTTGGGGGCGATGTTTTATTTGACGGTTGTCGATTTGTCGCTCATGCTCACTTTCGCCTTCGCGGCTGTTTTAATGGAGGATATCAGCTACCGAGACGTCTCTCTCCGCCCTTTTTTAACCCAATTCGCCCTTCTTTTTTATTCGGGGCTGACCCTTTGGATTGCGTTTTGGGGGTTGATCGATCGCCCTTTTTTAAAAAAATACCGGTCGGTCGGAGTCGTGGATTGGCTTGTCTCTCGGCACCTCTTTGTGGCGTTCAGGCAATCATCGGCTCTCGACTATCTGAAGACTTATCTCTTGCGTCTGCCGACGCTTGTTTTGGTGGTTCTCTCCCTTTTTCTGTGGATCAACGCCTTTCACAGCGCTCTTCCATTCACCGACCTTTTTCTGTACACGCCGGTCATCATGATTGTTGGGACCCTGCCGATCACCCCTGCCGGGCTTGGCACGGTGCAGGCGCTGTGTGTTGAGTTTTTCAAGACAAACCTGACGAGTCCTTTGACAACCGGCGGCCTCTACGCCCCCGAGGAGCTTATCCTTGCCGGAAGCCTTTTGTGGGGGGCGGCCAATTTTGTCCTGAAGATCCTGTTTGGCTTCTACTGCCTGAAACAAAAATCCCGTTCGCTGTTTGAGGAACTCCCCGACAACAATCCGAAATCGTGAACGGGTGACGCCTTCGGTGTGGCTCCCGATCGCGCCGCAGTCCCGCAACGCGGGACGAGGACGAGCGGGAAACCCGCAGGCGGCAGGACCCGTTCACCTATATTTTTTTAACGCACCGTGTCTTTTTTCGGCGATATTTTCGCTTTCGCCTCCCCTTCCCCGCATGCTAAAATTTTTATTATGACCGTACTCGATACCGGCACACTGCCGGAGTTCTTTCGGGAAAAGGTTTCCACATCCATGCAGGCCCTGCACATAAAGGCCAGCCCGCAGGCCGAGTTTTACCTGGTCAATCTTCTCACCACTTTTTCCCAGTCCGAAAACTTGTTCGACCACAACGAAAAGGGAGAGCTGGTCGATGCGCCCCTGGCCATCCGGTTTTTGGAGGGCTTAAACAAGGCCTCCACCGAAAAAATCCCCCTCCTTAAAAAAACGGGGGACATCGCCCTTTATATTGCGGGCTTTTTTGCCGACAGCCTTTTTCGAAAGATGATCAACGTCGACTATTATGTGCAGATGGGGGGATGCGCCTATTCATCGGTGTCTCAGTTGATCGAAAAAAATCCGGGGCGCGCGTTAAGCGAACTGTTCGGGGAGCTGGCGGAGAACTTTGTCCCTTTCATGGACGTCATTTCGGAGGTGGCCGACACCTCCGGAATAAAAACCGACCAGAACCTGCTCAAACTCTACGAAAAATGGCTGAAGACCGGTTCGGAACGAACGCGCGAACTGTTGATCCGTGAGGGGATCATCCCGAATGAAATGGTTAAAACGAAATTGATCCAATAAATGACAAAGCCGAGCATCCCCGCTTTGCGGGGTGCGAGGCGCGGGGCTTGGGGCCATCGAAGGCCTGAAAAAAAATAAGATCAACGCGAGTAGCAACCTTAAAGGACCTTCGGGGCCCCAAATATAATGCTCAACCAGATTCAAAACCAGCTCGAACGTTTGTACGGGATTTCGCTTCCGCAGAGGGCGGAGGAATACCTGGTAAGCCGGCAGGAAGCCTTGAAGGTCTTGACCCTCCCCCCCAACTCCAAAATTCCCAAAGAGCTTTTTCTGGTGCGCCAGAACGGGGGTGCCACCCGAGCTTCGGGCACAGCCCTTGAGATCGCCATTTTTCTTGATTCGAAACTCCTGAAAAATCTCGAAAAGAACAATCCCTTCTTTTCCTTGAACGAAAAGAACCTTTCCGATTTTTGCATCTTGATCGAGGGGATTTCACACTTTGTTTATTACCTCTGGAAGGCCCACCAGGGGCATTCAATCACCCAGTTGGAAATGGAGTTGCAGGCCGAGATCGACAAATTTCTCATGCTCCTCTTTTACTTAAGGGCCGACGGTGATCCAACAGTTCCGCAAAAACTTTTTGACACCCTCTTTGACGATTTCACCCTGTTTGAAAATCTTTCCACCGAAAAAAAGGCCCGCTACCTTACCGCCTCAAAACTGGCCATGAAATACTGCCACCGCCTCCAGGAACAATACCACCGCAGGCGGGAATTTCAGGACTTAATCGAGGAGATCCGGCAGTTTTACAATTTTTCGCAGGAACAAAAGATCAGCCACATCATACACTAAGGACCGAAATTGTCATTCCCGCGAAAGCGGGAATCCAGTCCTTTCAAATGCTTTTGGATCCCCGTTTCGTGAAACAGCACCCTTGTGGTGTCACGGGGATGACGTCAAACGCGAGTTTGCAACAGCCTCCCAAGCCCGTAAAAGGGAATCCATTGGAAAGACTCAAGGCGTGCCTGGGGATGCGATGAAACAATAAACGATTTCTTCGGATGAAATTTCTCATTAAATAAATGGAGACTCCTAAGCCTGCCGGCCTTGTCGCTCTTTACTTCAACGGGGGCAACGGCTCCATCGTGTTCGACCAGATAATCGATCTCGGCGGATGAGCCCCGTTCTTCACGTTTCCAGTAATAGAGGGGTTGAAAATGGGAGATGGATGTATAAGCCATGATTTCCTGCCCCACAAATTGTTCGGCCAGAGCCCCGTTATAAATATTCATGGGATCTTCTTTTTCCGGGATTTTCCCCCAGTCAACGCCGCATAGGGCCTGCAAAAGGCCGATATCAAGAAGAATAGCTTTGAAAACCTTCTCGGTGCTTGTGACTCCGAGGGGAAGAGAAGGGACACGCGCCGCCCTCACCCGATAGAGCACTTGCGCCCTCTCCAACAATAAAATGACCTGTTTAATAAGCGTGGTACGGGCATCTTTGTCGATATGGGAATATTTGATTTGGGTTCCAATAAGCTGGGGAAGTTTTTCCAAGACGGTCAGCATGATATCGTAAGGGATTTTCGAGGCATATTTGGTAAAATCCTGGCGATAGGTTTCGACAAGGGAAAGCTGTAGTTCGCCGACCTCTTTCAACGAACCTGTCTTCAGATAAAGGTCGATCGCCTCCGGCATTCCCCCTACCTGGAAATATTTTTTGACAAGCGACAGAGACTTGAAATGAACGACGTCTTCTTCTTCGGGAAGGGAAACGGCCAGTTTTTCGGCCAGCATGTTTTCCCCCAGTGCCAGCAGAAACTCGTGAAAAGAAAAGGGGTGCATATACAGATAGGTAACTCGGCCCACAGGGACCCCCGCCTCTTCAATGGAAAAATCGAGCAGGGAACCGGCGGCAATGACGGCGATGTCCGGCCTTTCCTCCCAAAAATATCTCAAGGCTGTAATGGCCCGTGGACATTTTTGAATTTCATCAAAAAAAAGAAGGGTCCGGGCCGGGTCGATGCGTGTATTCAATAGAACTTCCAATCGCTGGAGAATGGCGGGGATATGGAGATCACCAGAAAAAATATCGGCGAGCATTTTTTGTTTTTCAAAATTGGCGATGACACAATTCTGGAAATTTTCCCTCCCGAATTTTTCAACGGTATACGATTTGCCCACCTGCCGGGCCCCCTTAAGGATCAGCGGTTTTCTGCGTTCTGATTCCTTCCAGACCTTGAGTTTTTGCTCAATATTTCTATACATACCTTGATTTTTAGCATTTTTTAACCAAAAATCAAGTATATTTTAGATAAAAATCCACGGAAGAATAAGTGCGGCTACACTTGTTTGACACCCCCTGATCCCTCATGCTAAATCGCCGGAATGGATGAGGTTATCCGCGACCTGCTGAAATCGCAAACAAACATCCCCTTAGGCCCTTTCGAACTCCACAAACTCTCCGGTGACGCCAGCTATCGCGAATATTACCGCCTCAAATTCGCCGACGGCAAAACGCTTATCGTGATGAAAATGCCGGCCGGGTTTTCGTCCGTTTCCGAAGAGATCACCAAGCCATCAAAAC
>JACQOY010000114.1 GCA_016207765.1 Deltaproteobacteria bacterium
AACGGTCGGCAACGGATATTGAATCTGCACCAGACGCCCGGTGTAGGCCCCCTTGCCGAACTTGCCGTGCTCAAGAAGGGTAAAAGGAGGGTTGTGCGGGTTTTCCGCGTTAACAACACGCTGGATTTCGTTGTTGGTTTTATCGACAACAACAAACTGATCCCCGGTTTCCATGACATTTCGATGGAGGTGCATCAGCCTCTGCTCGGCCACAATCCGGCGGCGGGCGGCGGTCTGCTTTAACGGAGAAGACTCCTGGGGCGAAGGTTCTTCTTCCGACTCGACCCCGGACACGCCGTTGGTATCGTAGAGGGCAATGAGGAAATCATTTTCGGGATTTTGCCCCCAGGTTTCGCCGTCAAAGGCGGCCATTTTCAGTTTTTGAATTCCCCCCGTCCCCAAAAGGCTCGGATCGTAGATCGCAAGGGTCTGATCGGCGCCGTTCCGCTTGTAAAAGGCGGGAATAAAAAACTGGATCATCCGGCCGGGATTTTTTGGATTTTCCCCCACAAAGCGGAGATTCACCTGCTGATTGGTCGTCCCGTGCGGGTGAAAAACCCACGACGGCCTTTGCCCCTTTTTGGGCGTGTACGGCATCAACTCGACCTGCAGGCGCACCCCGTTGGCATTCATCAGCCACAACCGAACCGGCGCAACAGCGGCCAAAGCCCCCTTAAGGGCAACAAAATCGTTTTGATGCCGGGCCCATATTTGTCTCAGTTCTCCCTGAGCCTGGCGGAATTCGGCGGTGCTTTCGGGAAGCAGTTGGAAATCGCCTCCCATTTCGGAGAGCCAGGTTGAAATAGTTTGGTGTAGCCATCGATGTTTCTTAAAATCGTTCCCGATGTCGGCTTCCGTTACGGTGATCAGATTTTCCCAGTCGCGTTCGTTGACAAGATACGGAGACAAATCACGGCTGGCAATCGGGAGATTTTCCGACAAGTGAATCCGGCGACGAGCCATCGATGCATCCGGTGTTGTGTCGGCGTTGGTAGGGGCTTGGCCGGTGGGCCTGCCGGAACCGGACGGTTTACGCTCCGGACGCCGGGCATGCCCTTCATCCAAAAAAGGTCGGGCGCCGGGAAAATCTTTTAAATCACCATCCCGAAGAGTAATTCCGATAAACAAGGGATCGGATCCCGGAAAAAAGAAGGCGCGAAAGGCAAACTTCTGATCCGTCAGCGGGACAAAAAGATACGAATCGGTTTCGCGGTGGTAAAAACCCTGAAAAAGGCCTGTCAGCACATTTCCTTTTCCGAGATCAAGCGTGATTTCGGTGCGGCCGTCATTGAAATAAAAGCTCCCCTCCTGGGGGTCGTAAACGGTTGTAAAGGTTATACTGCGCGCTGTTCCTTCAACACCCGACTCACCCATGACCGCCTCGCCCAACCGAACTATCGCCGTGATGCCGTCATCATTGCCTTTCCACTGCCGAACCGATCCAAAGCGCCCCTGATCCTTTGCCAACAGGTCTGTTCCGATGAGTGAAACGTAATTGACAAATCCTTCCACGGCATTTCGTGCGCGGCGGCGCAGATCATTTCCGGCCGCTCCCGTTGAATTATAGAATACAGGCACATTAAGGTTGCCGGGGATTTTTGCGCTTTTCAGACGGGTGGTTCCGGGAGGAATGGGGAGCAACTCGCTCTCTCCGTCTGAAAGGAGATGATAGCGGGTGGTAATAGCCAACTGGTTATTCCATTTGCTTGTCACATCACCCGTATTTTCATCCCGCAACACCCGCCACGACCCGCTTGAAGAATCGAACATCATCGTGACTTCAAACCGGAGGCGCGTCTGAGCCGAGCAATAATGCACGCGGATTCCCGTGCCGGGAACAGCGTCTTTCATGACAATGAGCGATTCCGGATCCGGAAAAAATGAAGCATCGGGATTCAGTTGCTGGAGACGGTGAGAAATATTTCCTATTTTTTCAAATCGTTCTTCATTGGATAAATGCGGCAAAAGTGCCGCTACGGAGCTTCCCTTTAGCCAGTTGCCGACGATGCGATCGTCAAGACGTTCATAGGCCAATGGAATGGCCGTCAGGCCGAGCGGCGTGATTCGGATTTTACCGTCTTCACAGGAGAGGCGGAATTCCAGGGTTTCTCCGGCAAGCTTGACTTTCGCATCTTTGACTTCGCCCTCATCTACATGAATACCGCTCGCTTTTCCTGCACCACCGTCGATCAACATATGCTGGATCCAGAATCCGCCGAATGTTTTATGCCCGATCCAGCGCCACCGGCCATGTTCCTCGTGGACCTGAATGTCGCTGGCGACCACAAACCCGGAAGCATCATGCTTGACGGTAAGCAGGCTTTCAACCTCTCCAAATTGCGGTACCTCCGATTCAACACGGGCCTGATATTCAAAATCTTCAGGGATAATTTGTCGGCGGTTCCAGAGGTTACGGCTTCCATTTCCTGAAATTCTGTCAACCGAATGGAGGCGAATCTTGTCCCCTTCATATTCCCACACAACCCGCACGCTTCCCCCTTCATGTTCCAGAGGGTAAGAGCGGGTGTTCGTCAAGTTTTGGGAGTTGTCCAAAATGGTCGGATTCTCCCGGACCGATAACCGGTAAAACCGCCGCTCGAGATATCCCTTGGATGTATCTTCCCAGACAAGATCAACCGCATCACCCCACCGGACAACCGACTGCGCTGTTTTCAGCAGGCCGCGCCCGTTTTCGTCGCTCCACGAGGCATTCTCGATTTTTATCCGACCATCCGGTTGGAGATGAAGGTCCATTTTAATCATATGGCCCCGGCCCTGCCGGTCGCCGGATGCATGCGTATAGGTCCGATGCTCCACCCAGGAGGCGCTTTTGATTCCCTTGGGGGTCAGCTCGACCGTAAAATCGCGGATCACCGGTACTCCGCCTGCTTCCCCCTTCACACTCCAAGTCAGGGCGTGAGAATCAAAGGGAATCCATTCGCCGTTTGCCTCATCGACTGCTCCCCACAGCCATTCCCGACCGTTTATTTTAAGATTATCAAAAACCTGACCCCGCCAAGTCAGGACCAGCGAATCAAGCTGTGCTTCGGCCCCCGTTGACGTAATGGTCCCATCGAGGGAAAAATCACCGTCCCGGGCAAAAGAAATATTTTTTGTCACGGCATTATGCCACGACCAGTCGTTCCCCTCGCCCGGCCTGACCGGAACAGCCGATTCGCCGCTCGCCTGATAAACAACCGGAACAGAAACCTCTCCCTTAAGTTTCGCCAAAAAATATTCCTGCGCCGCCTGATCCAGCGAACCGGTGACCAAAATGGAATCGACATGGGTGACTCGCTGAATTTTCCCGGTCACTTTAAAGTGCGTCCCGATTTCGAGCGCAATCGCATCCCCCGTCACATCAATCCATCCCGATTTTTTTCCATCCGCCAGGAGGTCAAAGCCCCGCCCCTTTCTTTTCTGGAGCTGATATTCAGTCACCCGATCTTCGTAAGAAACGGCGATGCGTCCCCCTTTTAGGGTTGATAGATCGTCCACCGGCAGACGGAGCCGATAGGGTGAATTTTTTCCTTCGCCGTTGTTCAACGGAATCCAGCTTCCGGCAGTCGGATAATCGGAACGTGTGTTGATTGAAACCGTCAACGGTCCGTCGTTGAATACTGCGACCAGCTCTTCGATGCGCCCTACTTCGGGATCGACAATCATCCCCGGCGCCAGTTCGATTTTCTCTCTTTCGGGCGCCGACAGAGTGAGGCCAAAATAGTCGAGGAGCGAGAAAGTCGGATCGATATATAAAACCCCTCCCTTCGCATCGGCGCCAGCCGCAATGCGCGTATCTCCCGTCTGCACCCCAAGCTGACTTTCGTAACGACGCGAGGCCTCCGATCCGGACTCGGGACGATTCACATTCTTCCCGACAAGAGAGGAATGGTTTCCCGCAAGTGGGTAAAACAATCCCTCATGAGGAACCAAAGGGAGAAAAACCATTGATCCGCTGAATTCACTCTGCCCTTCCTTTAATTTTTCCCAGGCGCTGACCAGAAAGCGACGCGGGCCGTGGGCTCCTCCGGGAACATCCTGAACCAGATAGGGGCCTGCCATATAAAAACTTCGGCCGGGTTCCTGAGGTTCCATTCCCATTTCCTCGACGGAAATCAACGGATATAATTCTTTCGATAAAATTCCGGTGAGTCGGGTCAGACCTTGATCCAATGGATAAGTGACAACGGCCACATCGGCCGGCGTTTCGCCCGGATGGGGAATCTCGTTCACATTTACTTCAATACCGGGCAGAACATTCAAGAGAAGGTCAATCGCCTCATTGCCGACCGTTGTCCCAAGGGAACGGGCGAAGACCGGCCGAATCGTCCATGCCCCTTCATCACCCATCGTCCCGTCGTCGGAAACGGAAAAATGGGCCGTCGTCTGATTTTCCCTGGTCGTCGCAAGCCGTCGGCTTATTTCCGCCGAATCGCTCTTATTGTAGAAAAACAGAGTCTGAAAATCGGCCAAATAACAGGCAACAAGAGGGCCCGCCTGATAGAGTGTGCCGTGGGGACCTGCGTTCAGGCGAACCAGCGGATGGCTCTGGTTGACAACCGGTTTGGGATCTTGAAGACCGTATCGTTTCAGCGTCTGTGCGGAACCGGCGCGCTCCCGCTCGTAAAAGGCGATGTGCCAGCGGGATAGATAGCGCTCAAAAGTCTGATTGGGCATGGAGGCCGGAAGTACCAGTGAAAAATTGCCGTCGGCAAAATAGATTTCCTGTGAAGAGTCGGTAACAAAGAGATCAAAACGGACGATTTCCCGGTTGCGTACGAGGCGGTCCAAAAACATCTGGAAGGAGGCCTCCGGATCACGCGTTCCCTGCGCCTGTTTCACCGCTTTGAGAACCGCCTCTTTGGCCGCAGGCAAAACGGCAAATAACCGGGTTGTCTCATGCGTACCGATCCTGCGGGTAAACAAAAAAGTCATTCCTCCGATATCGACAAGATACAAATATATCCGATCGGGAGCCCCCATCGGTCCACGCGCCCCTCCGTAAATTTCAATCGAACCCTCGGCCAGAAGGCGAACATCCCCTTCCCGACGCACGACCTTGCGGTTTTCGGCTTTAAGCCCCATAAAAGGGGCTGATTTCAGCCCGCCCGGCAGATTGAGCTGAATGTCCTCCCAGACCCCCGATTTCCGAAACGATTCGACATTGAGCAAAAAGCTTGTCGGACCGAATTGCCACTCATAAAGCCCCTCCCCATGCTCCTTCGGGCGATATTTTTGCGTAATCCCGACAAGTTCCATGTAGGCGGCATGAAAGAGAGCGGGATCCCTGATTGTGACCCTTTCACCGGCGGGGGGAAACATCGTTTCCAATTCCTGTGGGAGACGTCCGGGGGGAACGGGACGAAGTTCGATCTTTCTGGGTTCTTGGGAGAGACCGACAAGAAAGCGGTAGTCCCCGAAATGGACCAGCCGGAATTCGAAAAGGGCATTCCCGACCGGCGCAATAATCGAACCGGAAAACCGGGGGGATGTGAGAATCATGGAGCGGCTATCGTCGTCCCCGATCCAACCGGCCAAAAGGGCATCCTGTTTTCCCCGCTTGAAGAGGACGGAAAAATCATCCCCTTCCCTTATGGCCTGAATATTCCCTTTGTTGCCGTCAATCCGGAGCCCATTCTTTTGCAAGGCTTCATCCAGAATGGCGCGGTACCCGGCGCGGCCGATCATGCCCTCTTTTTCGAGCGCCCCCCAGGCCCTAAACCGGTCCCAGAAGGAAATTGCGGCGTCGCGGTTGATGAGGTAAATCGACGAACCGGCAACGGCGACAAGAAGCAGACCATCAATACTCATGAAACGGTATTCAACGATGTCCCCCTCTCCCCCATCCTGAAACTTGAGGGTGAGGAGCGACTCGGGATTTTTAAGAGTCAGAGGCGGCGCATAGGTCTCCTCGGCTTTCCACAGAGGATTGGAGGGGAGAAACACCGGGAGTTCGGGCGCTACGGCCGAATCCTCCAGCGTCACGTCGTCTCTGACCGGTTGTACCGCCGGATTCAGCGATGGATCATAGCCCAGCACTTCCAACAAGGGCCCTTTCTGAAAGACAACCAAAGCCGGCCGGTCGCCCTCCTTCCTCAGGCGAATGCGCCGGTCAACAAGGCCGTCCAAGCCTCCCAGCTTCACGTTCGGGGCAACTTTTGAATTTTTCAGGAAATACTGATCGATAAAGGAATCGAGAAAATGTTTTTCGTCATTTGTCGTCAACTCCACAACTCTTCCCGGCCGATAATCCTTCCCCTCCAGAAGAGCCTCCAGGGTGTTTTTGATGCGGTATTGAAGAAGAGGGACGGCGATCATGAAATTCATGATCTGTCCCCGGGCCCCCTCCGGGCGAAGTCCCCGACTGAGGGGAGACTGCTCCACTCCGTGGACCTCGGAGAGGTTCGCCGCCTCGTTGACCATCACGATAATGCCGGAGAAGTCATAAAAACGGACCATGGAAGAATAGCCCGGGTCGGCCAGTTTAAAGGCGGCAATTTCTTCCCCTCCTTCCAGGATGTAGGCC
>JACQOY010000115.1 GCA_016207765.1 Deltaproteobacteria bacterium
AGCACGGGGTCCCTTATCTGGAAATCTATCCCGTCCCCAGAAATCCGGGGGAAACATTTCTCAAGCTACAGGCCCGTTTCAAACACCTAACCGGCGCCCAGCCCCAGGCAAAGGAAAACCTCCACCGGGTAATCCGTTATTATCACGATGAATGGATGAGAAATTTGAAGCTTGCCGGCTTTGACGGCGAGATCCCCGATGCCGACCGCCTGAAGTACCTCGAAGAGGAACACCGCAGTCCGCGGGTTTCATACTAAAAATCAAACTTGAGTTTGTTCCCCTCAGCCTTGATCGTCACATTTCCTCCTCCGGAGAGTTTGCCGAAGAGGATTTCCGAGGAAAGAATGTGCGAAATCTCATTTTCAATCAGCCGGCGGATGGGACGGGCGCCGAATTTGGCGTCGAACCCTTTTTCAGCCAGGTATTTTCGGGCGGAGGGTTCGAGGGTCAGGGTAATCCCCTTCCCTTTCAGACGCTCCTCCAGTTCGCTTATCATCTTCTCGACAATCTGTTCAACAATGGTCATGTCGAGCGCCTTAAACCGGACAATGGAAGTCAACCGATTGCGAAACTCCGGATTAAACGCCTTTTCAATGCCTTTAAGGCTTTTGTCTTCGTATTCTTCCTTCTCAAAACCGATGGTCCGCACCATGCTTTCGCGCGCCCCCTGATTGGTGGTCATAATGAGGATCACCTGCTTGAAATCGGATTTTCGGCCGTTGTTATCGGTTAAGCCGGCGCGATCCATCACCTGAAGAAGGATGTTGTAGATATCCTCGTGCGCCTTTTCAATTTCGTCCAAAAGCAGAACGGTGTGGGGATTCCGGTGAATGGCGTCGGTCAATAAGCCCCCCTGATCGAAGCCGACATATCCCGGCGGCGCACCGATCAACCGCGAAACGGTATGTTTTTCCATATATTCGCTCATGTCGAAGCGGGTGAACTCGATCCCCAACACCCGGCTTAAACTGCGGGCAAGTTCGGTTTTACCGACGCCGGTGGGACCGGCGAACAAAAAAGATCCGATCGGCTTGTCAGGCTCCCCCAGCCCCGAACGGGAGAGTTGAATGGCCCGGACCACCTGGTCGACCGCTTCGTCCTGCCCGTAGATGAGGAGTTTTAAGTCACGACCCAAATTTTTAAGCTTTTCGCGATCGTCTGTTTTTACCGTGTGGGTGGGGACTTTGGCCATGCGTGACACAACCGCCTCGATGTCCCTGGGTAAAACCCTCGGGGTCAACCCGGTCCGGGGCACCGATCCCCCTTTGGTTCCAGCCACTCGTCGTTGGGCTTTCAATTTTACCTCCGCCCCCGCCTCGTCCATCACGTCGATGGCCTTGTCGGGGAGAAAGCGGTCGGTAATGTATTTTTCCGACAGCTCAACCGCCGCCTTGAGCGCCGCGTCCGAATAGACCAAGCCATGGAACGTTTCGTAATGTTTCTTCAACCCTTTGAGAATCTGCCGGGACTCAAGGCCGGTCGGTTCGGCCACATCGATCTTCTGAAACCGGCGTGAAAGGGGGTGATCTTTCTCGAACACCGCCCGGTAGTCTTTGTAGGTGGTGGTACCGATGCACCGGATATCGCCGCCCGCCAGCGCCGGCTTCAAAATATTCGAGGCGTCCATCGTCCCTCCGGACACCGAACCGGCGCCGATGATGGTGTGGATTTCATCGATAAAAAGAATCCGGTTCTTTTTTTCGGTCATCGACTGAATCACCGATTTGAGTCGTTCCTCAAACTCGCCGCGAAATTTGGTTCCCGCCAGGAGCAAACCCATGTCGAGGGCATAAATGACCGAATCGGAGAGCGAATGGGGAACCTCCTTGTTGACAATCTTCAAGGCCAACCCCTCGGCAAGGGCGGTTTTTCCAACGCCTGCATCCCCCACAAAGATGGGATTGTTTTTCCGTCGGCGGACCAGAATATGAATGGTCCGTTCAAGCTCTTTTTCGCGGCCGATCAACGGATCGATGGCCCCTTGGGCCCCCTTTTCATTCAAATTGACGCAAAAACGGATGAGCGGATCGCGGATTTTCGTTGTCCCCCCCTCTTCATCAAATTCCGTTCCGGGCGGGGAAAGAAGGGGGAGTTCGTCCTTTTTCAGGCGATGGGACAGGGTGCGAACGACATCGAAGCGATAGACATTCTGCCGGGCCAGAAAATAAACGGCATGCGATTCCTTTTCGCGGAACATTGCCGCCAGCACATGGCCGCCGTCCATCTGGCTTTTTCCAGTCGCCGGCCCGGCTCGGGCCGCCAGCCCAGCCTGGGCCGCCAGCCCGGATCGGGCCGATTGCAGATGCGCGGCGGCCACCTGCAAAACAAACTGGACGCCGATAGTGTACCGGGGATCCAGCCCTTCAGTCCCCTGATCGAGCGTCGGCATATGTTCGGCGAGAAATTCGGAGATATCGTGACGAATCTTTCCCAGATCGGCGCCACAGGTGACAAGCACCTGGGAAGCGACCGGGTCGTAGGTCAGGGCATAAAGGAGATGTTCAAGCGTGATATATTCATGCCGCCTGACCTTTGCTTCCTGATACGCCCTTTCCAGGGTTTTTTCGAGTTCCTCGGTGACTAACATTTTACTTGGGGCCCTTTCGGTCCGGTTTATTCCCCCACCGCCCTCCTCCGTCCACCTTAGGCGGACTACGGCGGGCAAGCCTCCATGATACATTCTAGCGGGTGTTCATGCTTTTTGGCGAGTTCTTTCACCAGATAGACCTTTGTCCGGGCCACATCGTGGGTAAAGACGCCGCAAATCCCTTTTCCTTTCAGATGAACGTCCATCATCAGGCGGGTCGCCACCTCGACCGGTTTGTGAAAAACCGTTTCAAGGAGCCAGACGACAAAATCCATCGGGGTGTAGTCGTCATTGAGCAGGACCACCGCGTACATCCGCGGCCTTTTTATCTGTGGTCGTCTTTCGGTGACCGCCTGTGAATCAAGTGCTTCATTCTGACTGTCTGGCAAGGACATATCAATAAATTATAATGATGAATCGTCCGCGGACAAGTCGATTCAAGGGCCTCTGACTTGGTGCGTCAGAGATTTTTTTCCTTCCCCGTTTTCAATTCCAAACAGGCTCTTTTTGACAGTTGTTTATTTCCAATAATTCCAAAAGGTTGGAAAAAAAACAAATTCCGGCTGTCGCTTACCCCTTTTTCCTGCTAAAATTTTTAAGCGTTTTTTTTTGCGGGACAAGGCATGCCTGGGGGGGGTCCAAATCGAATGACCGGCCGAAAAACCAAAATCCTGATTGCAGACGGGAATGCCCGCAATTACCCGATTTTTGAACGCGGCCTGAAGAATTTCGATCTCACTTTTGCGCAAAACGGCGCTGATTCGGTAAAACTTCTCAAGGAAAAAGATTTCAATCTCCTGATCATCAACAACAGTCTTTCGGAGATGCCTGCCGGCGGCTCGGTAACCGACGGCGGTTTGGAACTTTTGCGTGAAACTCAGCGCCTGTCGGGTAATACCCTTCCGGTGATTCTGGTCATCAACGAAGGAGAGGAAAAAGCGGCAATCGCCGCCAGAAAGGCGGGGGCAAGCGATACCTTGAGTCACCTGGAACTGGAATCACGCATCCTTCCGATGACTGTCATGCGGGCGCTTGAGCACAAAAAATGGGAAAAGCTCTACTTAAACCTCTCGGAAAACCAGGTTTCATCCTACCTGAAAGACCCGCTCACCCAGATTTACAACAAATATTATTTCAACACGCGGCTTAAGGAAGAAATGAGCCGTAGTGAACGCTATGATTTTCCGCTGACAATGGCCCTTTTTCATATCGATCAGTATCCCGAAATGAGGAAAAAATACGGAAAGCAGACAACCGACCAACTCATGAAAGAATTGGGCCAATATCTGGTCCTGGGTTTCCGTTCCAGCGACCTTCTGGCCCGGCTGGACGAAGATCAGTTTGTTCTGCTCCAGCCCCACACAACGCTGGATGAGGCCCGTTTGGCATGGGAGCGGTTATTCAACAATCTGGCTGACCACTCATTCACCGTGGATGGAAAAAATTTCCGCATCACCCTGCATGTTGCCATGACGGCGCTGAACAAACAGATCGAGGAAATTGATGCGCTGATCCAAAAGATGGAGAAATATATCGACCAGAACGGTGATGACGCCCGGCACCTGCTCCTGTACGCCCCTGAGGCTTAAATCAACCGACAAAGAAAGTCCCTTTGTCTTCGCAATTTTCGTAAGCCGCTTAAGAGTTGAATTGGCCCGTCGGCAGATGTCGCCGGCGGGATAAGAAAATTGCTTCGTCAAATGGACTTTCTTTGTCGGCAAGTTACGTTTCGAAAAACTCGATCAACTTGTCGTGATTTTTGCGGGCATCTTCAAAGCCGAGCTCCAGCATTTTTTTCAGGTAGGAGGGAACAAAGAGGATGAAGGAAAGGAAATCCTCCCCGTGCCGAATATCGACATCGAGCACCTTCATGAGGGTTCTTTCGAACGAGGTAAGGTTGCGCTTCAAAAATTTTGGATCAGCCACGCATTCCCTGAAAATTCGGCGGATATCGGAGGAAGGGAAAATGGTCATCACCTTGAGGCGCTTTAATCCCCGTGAGGCAATATCCCCCCGGATCCCCTTCTCCGCCACATGCCGGTTGATGCGATCGAGAAAATCGGGGCCGTAGACCTCTTCGCCCCAGCCGACCACGCGGTTGATCCGGTTCATCTGCTCCAGATCGTAATCAAGCTTGTCCAAAAAGATGGAATTAAGCACCTTGCCCATGATCTCTCCCATGGTCGGCGGAAGCGTATGCTCCATAAAAGGTTCGTCAATCCCCTGCTCCGCCCGTTCGGCAATATGGTGCAGACCGATGACCAGAATTTTATCGGCCCCCAACTGTACCGCCGGCGAAAGAGGCGTGTTAAGCCTCAACCCCCCGTCGCAGTAAAAATTCTTCTCGACCCTTACCGTGGGAAACAAAAGCGGCAGGGCCGCAGAGGCCATGGCATGACGCGCCTCAATGGTGACAAAGTGGGTCCGATGGCGTCCCGTGTAATTGACGGACGGGTGCTTTTCGACGAATAATTCCATTTTTCCGGTATGGACGTTTGTTGCGGTAATACTCACGGCCATCGGAGAACCCCGCTGGATATTCAGGGAGATTTGCTTCCATGCAATGGTTTCCTTCAAGAAAAAAGGGAGGGGGCTGGTATCGAGAAACCCCACAAAGTGATACTGTTTGAATTTTCTGATGTTTTCCTCGCCGCCTTTAAGGCCGAATATCTGCCTTGCGAGGCTTCCGGCCATGCGCCCCATAAAACGGGTCAACATTCCGACGCCTCTTCGGTAGATCTTGCCCTGCTCCAGCTGGTTCCAAATTTCGAAGAGCCTTTTCCCCTGATATTGGAGATCATGATTGGAGGAAGCCATAGAGCAGGTATTGATCGCGCCAACGGAGGAACCGCAAAGAATGTCAAATGGACGCTTGCAGGCGATAGGCGGCGGCAACATGGTCCGGATATAATGGATAATCCCCGCCTCGTAAGCGCCGCGGGCGCCTCCGCCGGAAAGGACGAGGGCGAGTTTTTTTCTGGCTGGATCGGAAGACATCCTTGACTCTCATTGTGAGCGATTTTCAAGGAAAATTCTAGAATTCTTTTGAAGAGTTTTGATTGAATCCGGGGGGCGTCTGGGATAACTTAGAGGCTGACGGGGAGTAACTCAGCCCGGTAGAGTACCTGCTTTGGGAGCAGGGAGTCGCAGGTTCAAATCCTGTCTCCCCGACATTAAACCTCAACGAGAACGTCATTCCCCTCCACCCGGCAGGGGAATGTTTTGATGCAGGCGGCGGGATTGATCGGCGATTTTCCCGTCTTCACATCGAATAGCCAGCCGTGCCACGGACAGGTGACCACCTCTCCCTCGAGGTCCCCCTCCCCCAGCGGTCCGCCCCGATGGGGGCAGATGTTATCGACGGCGCAAAACTCGCCGCCGATGTTGAAAACGGCAACCGGCTGACCTGCCACCTGAACCACCCTCCCCTCTTTTTCCGGAACATCCGATTTGTTGATGGCTTTGACAAAATTACCCATATTTCCTCCTTGGTGAACAGACAAGACAATGATTAAATGAGGTCTCCATCGAAATCAAGGGAGATTCGAATTCTCCTTCGCAATTTTCACATTCCTTATCATCCCCTCCCATTTCACCCGCTTCACGGCGCTCCCCTTGAATATGCGAGAAAAATCATCGGAAGACATTCGAACAATATCTTCAAGAGAGGGATTGAAATTGCCGGGCCTTGGGTCAAATTGTGTCTTGTTTGAAACAGGCGGACGCCTGTTCCAGGGGCAGACATCCTGACAGATATCGCAACCGACCAGATTCTGCCCCATTTTTTTCTTTAGTTCAGGCTCGATTTCTCCCTTATGTTCAATGGTCAGATACGAGATGCATCGGGCGGCATCCAGCGCGTAAGGGGCAAGCGCCTCTGTCGGACAGGCATCGATGCATCGGGTGCACGTGCCGCAGTAGTCGGGGGTGGGGACATCGGGTGTTAATTCAAGGTCGGTTAAGATCTCGCCGATAAAAAAAAAGAGCCGATCCCCCTGTTGATGAGGCAGGTATTCTTGCCGATCCAGCCAAGGCCGGCCGAGGCGGCATAACTTCTCTCCAGAATCGGGCCGGTATCGACGTACGATTTCATCCGGGCATCGGGTTTCATGGCGGCGATAAAATGCTCCAGGGTTTTCAATTTTTCCAACACGATCTCGTGATAATCATCCCCCCAGGCATAATTGGAAATCCAGCCCCTTCCCCCTTCGCAACAATCAACCGATCGCGGATGCCCCCGGTGGTAATTCAATCCGGCGCAGATCAGGTTTTTGGCCCCTTCGAGGACCCTCTTCGGATCGCCCCTTTTCTCCTTGTTTCGCAACAACCACGACATGGTGCCGGCGTATCCTTTTTTCAGCCAATCCTCGAAAAAAGAAAAATGGCCGTGCCCATCGGCCGGGGCAATGCCGACAAGATCGAAGCCGATCTCCCCCGCTTTCTGTTTGATCGCTTGGGTTAAATCGGAACTTTGAACCTTTAACCTTTGAACTTTTTGAACTTTGAACGTTGACATTGTTTTTAAACCAACGATCTTTTCCTAAACCGATCCCCCGCCTCCCTCTGTTTTCCCCAGCCGAATTTTCCGACAAGTTTTACAAACCGGCAGGCCCCCAGATTTTCAACAACCGGCTCGGAATTCCGGCGCGTAACACGGGCCAGGTACTGTTCATCTTCATTGCCGATAGGAATCACCAAACGCCCCGTCTCTTTCAACTGATTAAAGAGGGGCCGCGGGAGTTCCGGGGAACCTGCCGCAACAAGAATGCCGTCGAAAGGGGCCGACCCGGCCTGGGGGGCGGCATCAGGCCATCCGTTGGTTCCATCGCCAACGCGCATCACCACGTTACGATACGCCAGTTCCTTGAGGGTTCGCCGGGCATTAAAGGCAAGATTTTTGATCCGCTCGATGGTGTAGACCTGCCGGCTCAATTCCGCCAAAACCGCCGTTTGATAGCCGCATCCGGTGCCGATTTCCAAAACCGCCTCGGTTCCGGTTAGCTGAAGCGCCTCGGTCATCAGGGCGACAATGTAAGGTTGCGAGATTGTCTGCCCTTCGCCGATGCCGACGGGGTAATCACCGTAGGCCTGATCTTGAAGCCCCCGTTCAACAAAAAGATGCCGGGGAAGGCGCCCCATCACATCGAGCACGCGCGGATCACGGATGCCGCGCGCGATCAATTGTTCTTCCACCATCCGGCGCCTTGCGACGGCAAATTCAGATGAATCTCTTTTTAACCCTACAATCTCCATTGTTTGATCTCGCTGAAAAATTTGTAATCGGTCAAATCGACCTGAATGGGGCTCACCGAAATTTTGTTCCGGCAAAACGCGTTGCAGTCGGAATTCGGGATGTCTTCGAACACGTTCGGGTTGCCGGTGATCCAGAAGTAGGGGCGCCCACGGGGATCGATTTTTTGCACGATGACATCACCGTAATTATGCTTTCCCAAGATGGTGAACTCATATCCCTTTATCCTGTTTTCCGGCAGGTTGGGCACGTTGACATTCAAAACGACCCCCTTGGGAAGTCCCTCTTTCACCACCTTGCGGGCCAATTTCAGCGCAAAACGGGCCGCGACATCGTACCTGACCGGTTTTTTTTCCGGTATCAGGGAAACAGCCACCGATGGAACACCCATAATGGCCCCCTCGAGGGCGGCCGAAACCGTTCCGGAATAATGCACATCCTCCCCCAGATTGGCCCCCCGATTGATGCCTGAAACGAGAAGATCCGGTTTTCTCTTGAGTATCTGATGGACAGCAAGCGTCACGGCATCGGCGGGGGTACCGTCAATGGCATATTCGTCGGGGCCGATCTTTTCGACCCGAAGAGGACGGTGGATGGTTAACGAATGGGAGGCGGCGCTCTTTTCGCTCGCCGGCGCCGCCACAACAACACGGGCCTGTCTGATTTTTTTGAGTGCACGGGCAAGCGCCTTGATGCCTGGGGAATCGATGCCGTCGTCGTTGGAGACAAGGATTAACATTGTCGAGACCAGGGACCCGTGACCAGAGACCAGAGACCCAAGCTTTTAGTCACTGGTCACTAGTCGCTAGTCACTGGTCTGTCAGTAAATATCCACATCGACGAAAATTGCGTCGTGATCCGAGATGGGCCGTCCCATGAACCGAAGATGAGACACAACTTTTGGGCTCACGGCCTTTGAATTTCCATTGGCTGACTTCACACCTCTGGCCGCAAACCAGTCGAGCTTGAAGGAGGCCTTCCCCCCATGCTTTTTAAGCTTGTTTTCCGCCACCTTGCGGCACCACTCCGGAACCACCTCTTGCATCAGGTAATTCCCCCTCATGTCTTCCACGGTATAGTGAAGGGTCCCGACCCCCGGCTCGTTGAAATCGACGTAGTTCATACCGGCTTCCCTCAAATGACGAAACAAATGCCGGTCGTAAAAACGATAGGGATAGGTATAGTGTTCGTCGATCACGCGGTCCGCTCCGTGAAAAACCTTGAACCAAAAACCGCAGAAGGCAAAAAAGGCGTGGCGGGCATTGTAAGAACTGGTGTTCAAGTCCCCCCCCAGGACAACGGGGCACGGATTTTCCTTTAACGCATCGAGCACCGTTTTCATCTGGCCGGCCCTCTGCCGCTGGGATGAATGGGCATCCAGATGCACGCACGCAACAGTCACCTTTTTAAACGGAAAAGAAACCTCCGCAAGCAGAGTCTTCTGGCAACCGATCCGCTTTTCCTTCCCTTTCATTTTGTCTTTGCAGTTCTTCAGCGGAACCGATCTCAGATTATCGAGGGGATAACGGCTCAAGACGCTGTTTCCATGCAGGCCCAAGTCGTTTTCCCCCGCGACATGATCCTCTACCGCATTCCCCTTGCAAAGATTCAGATACGAAGGGGCGAAAAAATAATTCATCCCCAGGTTTTTCGCCAGTTCCCGCGCGACATTCCGGTTTTGCGTACGCGCCATCCCGATGTCTGTCTCCGAAAAAAGAAATACATCACCCCTGGAGAGTTCGGGATGGTTTTTTAAGGTGTGAAGAATACCGTCGAATTCGAGCCCCCGCTCGAGATTCCACGCCACTACGCGATAGAAGGGCTTTTTCTCGAGGGGAAGCGCGGGAGCGTAAAAGCCGTACTCAATACCCCCCACCACCCGTTCGATTTCATTTTGCAGGGCCCGGTAAGGGATGGACTTCTTCAAGGCCTTGAGCGAGCCGAAATGACTTAAATGCCGCAGGTGGTCTTTTAATTGATGGGTAAGAAGCGATTCAGTCACCGCCTACTTTGCCTCTTTGATGGCTTGTTCTTCGTAGGACTGGTATTTCTGCCTGTATTCTTCCTCTTGATCGCGCGGACGATTGTGATAGGCGGCAACGGCGTTGTTGACTTCACCGGCCAGGGTTGTTTTGCTCAAGTCCATTTTAAAGAATCCGTTCAACGTGCTTCCACCGGAATCGTACCAGTAAAACCAGACCCCGCTGTTCGACTCGACGGCGCCGCGAACATCTTTGAGAGGAATATTCCAAGCCTCCCCCACTGCCGGGACAAAGGTATACGAATCACCGGATTGCTGGATGGTCACTTTTGTTTTTTCCTTGAAGGGGGCGTTTCCGCTTTGGTAATTCGCGGTATAGAGGTTGCCGGTTGCCAAACCCGAAGGGGGAGGAGCCGAAGGCTCTGAAGAAACACCGGCGGGGGGCGTTGTATCGGCGTCGGATGTCGGCGCCGGTTCGGCAGATGTCGGCGCCGGTTCGGCGGATATGGTTGTATCTCCGGAACCGGGTTCCTCCGCCTGGGTGGCCGCAACACCGAACATAAAAAGAGAACCGACGAGAAAACCGATGAAAAAAAGATGGAGGGGAGTTGTTTTCATGGAACGGAGCGTAGCAAAAAGAAATTTAAGGGGCAACGAAAAACTTGAACACTTCGCTATACCTTAAGACCGGCGGCAGTTTGACGCCGGGAATGGTTGTCGCAACAAAGGCTTCGCTGGAGGTAAAGAAAATCCCCCCGTGGGTCCCTTTCAGGCCGCCATGGAGTTTGGAGCTGAAACGGGTGACCGGATCGCCGAATTCGTAATCATCGCGGGTCGAGCAGAGAATAGTGGCCGGGTTCTCCACCAAAGTAAAAAAAGCATCGTAAATCCGGTGAAGGGCATCGGGATAATAATGACGGCTCGTCGCCAAAAACCAATCGCCGTCTGCGGCCAAGCCCAATTTTTCCGCCACCTCACGGTACAAAAGGGGATCCCCCGTGAGCGGGACATAGCGAAACTGTTTTCCGCGCGCATCAAAATCGATCCGGGCATCTCCTTTGTCGGGAGACAAGACGCGGATGGAGCGTCCGGAGCGGAAAAAAGTGAGATCGTTTCCCGGTATTTTGTTCAAGAGATGCGCCACTTCTTCGGTGTCGCGTGGATGAGTGTAAAAACTGGCGCCGCTGATATTCCCCCATTCCGTGACCACAACGGTTCCGTTCCCGTTCAAATTTTTCGACAGATGGTAGCCTTTTTCCTTCAGCATCTTTTCCAAAAGGCTTGTCCTCATCCCTTTCAGATGACGATAGTGAAATCCGTGGTCCGAAAAAAGAACCACATTCAATTCCCGGCCGAACCGCTTTTTGTACCGGGTGCGAATGACATCGAGCCTATTCAAGATATGCCTCAGGATATGGGCATGTCTCTTTCGCCCCAGCACATGGGCCGTTCCGTCGGTTCCACCGATATAATAGAAAATATTTTTTTTCCGCGGATTTTTCCGGAGAACGGTCTGCAAATGCCCCATGTCCCTTTGAACGGCAACGCCGGGGGCCGCGTAGATGAGGAATTTTTGCCCGAACGAATGGCGGTAAAAATCGAAGATCCGCTCGTAGTCGTTGTATTTTTCCTTCAGGGCGGTAAGCAGGCTCCCCTTGACCCGGTCATCGCCGTAATCGTAAAAAATGGCATCGTAGCCGAGGGCTCTTTTCACGCCGATGGGTTGAAGAAGCCCCGTCAGACCGGAAGTCGTTGTGGAAGGAAAGGTGCTGATGACCAGCGAGGGCTCAGAGTAGCCCGCCATATAACCCTTGTCGTAGAGTTCCTTGACCAGCGAATAGGGGACGGCATCGAGAGCCAGATAGAGGGTTTGGTCCTCTCTCTTTTCGGTTTTCCGGTTGGCGTCGGTAAAGCCGGAAACAGGGGCGAAAAGAACGATCGTGATGAGAACTCTCGACAGGAACTGCCTCGCGTTTAGAGCCACCCCTCTTTTTCGTACCAATTTCTGGTTTTGGCAAGTCCTGCTTTCAAATCGGTGAGCGGATCGAGGTTTAATATCCCAGGCGAACGATTGGAACAGGTCCACAAGACCTGTTTCATCTCCTGAAATTTTTCAAGGGTCAGGAAAGAAGCTTTCTGCGAAAAGAGCCCCGCCGTCTGCGAGACCACCATCATCAAGGCCGCCGTCCACAGCGGAAGGGAAATTTTCCGGATCCTTCTCTTAAACACCGTCTGGGCGATCGCAATAACTTCTTCCCAAGAGTACCCTCCTCTTCCGTCGTCCGGATAGATCGGCTCCTCCCCTGTCGAACCTTTTTCCGCAAGCGTCGCGAGAATTTTTGAGAGATCCTTGACGTAAATAAAGCTGGAACGCCTGTTGCCGCCGCGAAGGACGGGAAACAAACCTCTTTTGAACATCTTAAAGAGGGGCAATGTCGCCTCATCGCCGGGCCCGTAAACAACGGGAGGCCTGACAATGGTTACAGGAAACCGTTCACCTGCTTTTTTCAAAATCTGTTCGGCTTCAAGCTTGCTTTTTCCATAATGACTGACCGGCCCCGAACCATTGTGATCGTTGTCCGACCGGTTCGGGCCACCAGCCCGGTTCGGGCCACCAGCCCGGTTCGGGCCGCGGGCCGAGATCGAAGAGACAAAAACCAGCCGTTTGAGATCGTGATGCTTTAAGGATTCGACAAGCTGACGCGTTCCCTCGACATTGACCCGGTAGAATTCGCCGATTTTCTTCGCCTTGATGAGTCCCCCGTTATGGATAGCAACATCAACGGGCGGCAGGTCGATTTTTTTGTCGGCAAGCGTTTCCAGCGATCCGAAAACAAGTCGAATTCCCATCTCACTCAAAAAACCATGGCGGCTTGCCGCGTGGGGGCTTGTTTTCCGGACAAGGGCATGCACCTCATGCCCGCGGTCAACAAGCTCCCGGGCAAGATGAGAACCGACAAAACCGGTGGCGCCTGTGAGGAGGATTTTCATAACATTTTCTCATACACCCGATACCGTTTATAAATCTCCGCCCCCATGAAACTGATCCCCTGGTTGATCTTTTCGTTGTCTTCAAGCGTCCACGAAAGCTCCCCCCCCCAGTATCCCAGTTCAAGGCCCCGGCGGCGCATTTCCACGTACAAAAGAAACACCAGACCGCCAAGAACATCGCCCCGGAATTCTTTTTTGATCCCGAGCAGGGCCACCCGCCCGCTTTTTATTTTCCGGCGCTTCAGGCGGTAAAGAAGCTTGAAAATACCCAAGGGAAACAGGCGCCCGTTCAGATCGCGGATCGCCTCGTGATAATTGGGAATGGTAATTGCTATGGCGGCCGGGACACCGTTCACCTCGGCAATGAGGGCTATCTTCGGATCGAGAACCATCTTGAGATCTTTGGCCCCCTTTTTTATTTCGGCTTCCGTCCAGGGGATAAAGCCCCAGTTTTTGGACCAGGCGGAGTTGAAAACGTCGCTCACAATCCGGATTTCGTCCTCCATTTTTTTGAGATTCATCTCGCGAATGACCAGGCCCGGGTACCCCCGCACCGCTTCGGAAATCTGACGGGCCGCCTCCGGCACCTCGAGCCGGGACTCGTATTTCCAGGCGAGAAGTTCTTTCACTTTGACAAACCCTTCTGCGCTGATCAGCTTGTCGTAATAAGGGGGATTATGGGGCATGAGCGGAAACGGCGGCGAATCGAAACCGTCAACCAAAATTCCCACTTCCTCATTGATCGAAAAACTCATCGGCCCGCAGATTTTTTCCATGCCGCGTTCTTTGAGCCACCCTTCAGCCTGCGACAGAAGGGCCCTGGCAACATTCGGATTGTCGATCGAGTCGAAAAAACCGAAGTGCCCCGTCTTTTCACCGTAACGTTCGTTGTGCAGGCGGTTGATTTGCACCGAGATGCGACCGACCGGCTTGCCCCGAGCCTTGTCGAGGGGCTCGCCGTTTTTAAAGGCGATGAAGAGTTCCGCTTCCGCATTCTGAAAAAAGGGGTTCTTTTTCGGGTTGATCATCTCGTTGCGCTCGATTCTCAATGGGGGAATCCAGTGTGGATCGTTTTTATGGAGTTCGTAAGGAAATTCAATAAACTGTTTCCGGAGTTTGCGGGAGGTGACGGGAACTACCTGAATCATGAAAACCATTGTACGGGCGCACGGCCACGAAGTGGTCCCTCTTTGGGACCGTGCGCCCCTACCATCCATGTTTCTTTTTCATCTTTGCAAAAATCTCCAGCGCCAAGTCGAGATGCTCCCGCGTGTGTTCCGAGGTGTAACTGGTTCGCAAAAGCGCGCGATCGCGTTGAACCGCGGGGTAGAGAACGGCGTTCACATAAATCCCGTTGTCCAGCAGTTCCCGCCAGATCGTCAAGGCAAGAATCTCATCCCCCACCACAATCGGGACAATCGGTGTTTCTGAAACGCCGATGTCGAAGCCGAGGGATTTGAGATTTTCCCTCATGTAACGCCCGTTTTGATTGACCCGCTCCACCCGTTCGGGTTCCCGCTTTAAGATTTCCAGCGCCTTTTTCGCCGCCGCGGTTGAAGCGGGGGGCAAGCTGGCCGAAAAGAGGATCGATCGCCCGAAGTGGCGGATGAAATCGACCACCTTGGCCTCTCCCGCGACAAAACCGCCGATGGAGGCCAGGGTTTTGCTGAAGGTGCCGATCATCAGATCAATCTTGTCTTGAAGGCCGAAATGGTGAGCCGTGCCGCGTCCGCCGGGCCCCAGGATTCCGACACCGTGTGCATCATCCACGGCCAGCCTGGCGCCTGCCTTATGGACAACACGCTCCACCCCCGGCAAATCGACAACATCCCCCTCCATGCTGAAAACCCCATCGACGATGACAAGTTTTCCCGTTTCGGAATTGATACTTTCAAGGACCTGCGAAAGATCGGCCAGATCGTTGTGTTTGTAGCCCCGGGCTTCCCCCTTGGAGAGGCGGGCGGCATCGTAAATGCTGGCATGATCCCCCTTGTCCATCACCAGCGCCGCTCCTTCGTTGATCAAGGCTGAAATGACGCCGAGGTTTGCCTGATACCCGGTGGTAAAAACAAGGGAGGCCTCCTTGCCGAAAAATTCAGCCAAATCTCCCTCCAGCTCCTGGTGCAGTTTACTGGTGCCGTTAAGAAGTCGCGAGCCGGTCATGCTGGTGCCGTAATCCCTGATCGCCTGGACGGCCGCCTCACGCACCTCCGGATGAATGGTGAGCCCCAAATAGTTATTGGAGCCAAGCATGATCACTTCTTTTCCGTCGATGATCGCCACGGGCCCCTCGTTCCGGTCGATGGGAAGATAATAGGGATATATCCCCATCTGCCTTGCCATATCGGCCTCGACGAGATCATGGGCCTTTGAAAAAACATCTTTCCCCCCCTTGGAGAAAAGGGACAACCGCCCCTCCAAAGAAGGGGGGGAAACTTCAGCCAGATTGGATTTGCCTTTATGAGTCATGGAAGAAAGAAAACGGGATTTATCGGGTCTTGAAGCAGAAATCAAATAAAAAGGGGCGATTTTTTGGTTGTGTCAAGCGCTTGATTCCCTTATTGATTTGATAAAGTGCTTTTTCCCCTCCTAAAAATCATCACCTTCAACGTCTATCTTTTGTGCGTCGGGCCCGAATGTCTTTTGCGTGAAGTGCCCGATGTGGAGAAGCGCCGGCCGATGATCGCCCAGTGGCTAAAGGAACAAAACGCCGACATCGTCTTTCTGCAGGAGGTCTGGCAGGTGGATCAATTTGACACTCTCAAAAAAGAAAGCGGCTATCCGTACGGAATCTATTTTGGTCCTCTCTCCGAGATGGGGATTTTGAGTCGCCACCCGATAACCGGCGCCGACTATTTCCCCAACCGCTGGCAAGGCTCGTATATCGAAGACTGCAAAAAAGGGGTTGTCGGTTACCGCTATGGGCTTGGACTGGCCACCGTGAATGTGGGGGGGACGGAAATTGTCCTCGCCAATGCCCATCCCATCGCCCGCCGCCGGGATATTGCCGGATTCAGCGATCCGGCCGATCGCCTGACCCCCGAGAGAAAAATGCTCCTTCTGGAATACTGGCTTGCGCTCAAAGACCGGATGGAAACGAAGCCGCTGATCTTCGCGGGCGATTTCAACATGAATCACCAATCGGATGAGTATCGTTTCTTTGAGCGTCTGTTCGCCATGACCGACGTTATTGAGAAAAAAAGTGGGGAAGAACCATTCTGTAGCTATTGCGATGAAAATACTTATGCAAAAAAACAGGGAAACCCGACGGAACATGTCATCGATCACATTTTTTTCAACGACTTTTTTGAACCGGTCTCGGCACGGATCGATTTTCCAAAACCCGACTTATCAGACCATCAGCCGGTAGAGGCGACTCTGCGAATAGGCTCAATCCCCCCCACCGAAGTTCCCACATTGGGTCAACTGCCTCCTCGCCACAGTGTGGCTTTGGAAATTGACGCCTTGATCGATTATTTCGAAAAGGTTTCGCTTTCCCCTTATTGTTATTTGTCTTACGAACTCGGTTGGGAGCAGAAACAAAAGACATTGCGCCTCCTTAAGAAATTCATTCGGCATTGATTTGAATCACCACCCCTCCCCCGTTCATATCGGATGAGAGGGCGATGTTAATCTGATTTCCTCCTTCAATGATCCGGTCGCCGGTCAACACCACATTGGCCACGCCCGAAGAGGTCACGGTGTCGGCAAAGGGAAGATCCTCCGGTTCCTCAACCAAAGGCCCTTGAAGGACGGTACCGCGATTGTCATTTTGATCGGCGCGGAGGTTGATTCCCGAAAATTGATAGCGGTTATCGGATGCAAGGCCGGTATCCGAAAGATTCAGCGCCGTCGCATAAATCCCCATCAGTTCATCAAAACGGCTTGTGTCGATGGTTTCGAGCGCGGCATGGGTCAGATTGGCAATCCCGGTCAGATTGGTATCCAAAAGACGGGCAACAAGCTTTTCGCCGTTTGCGGCTCCCGCCAGATTCCCCTTCTCGGCCTGTTCGTAGAGATAACGAACAAAGAGGTACGATCCGCCACGCTGGGTCAAGGATGAGCCGCAGGCAAAACAGACCGTCGAATTGCCGGCCAGATAGAGGGCAACGCGGGAGGGGTTGTCGATGCCGGTCTGGGCCATGTAGCCGTCCGCATCGATGCTGTAGATGTCTTCCGCCAAATGGGAAAGAGCCTCGTTCAAAAAGGAACTTTCGGAGGAGCCGCCGTTCATCAGCACATGGTTGTTATAGTTGATGGCGTGCTGGAGTTCGTGAGGCAAAACCGAGGGGAGAAAATTCGACAAGGCAAACGATTTGGAAACCGCCGTGCCGAAAGAACCCGACGGATCGGGGACCATTGAATAGATGATCTCCATCTCGTTGGAGGCTGAATGCGACGAAGCGGGGTAAAGATCGAGGGCATAGAAAAAACCGGTGATGATCCCGCCGGATGAAGATCCCAGCTCGTTGACCGCCTGGGTCAAAAGAACAGTAAAATGATTGTCATCGTTCACATCGGAAATTTCCCCGAAGAGGGCGTACTCTTCTTCAACCAGCTCGTCAAAAGGGGCGAACAACGTTTCGATATCGGCATCGTCCAGCGCATCTTCATTCCGGACATCGACATAGACAGTGAAATGGGAGGTGGCATAGCGGAGTTCCGCCGTCACGGTGGTGGTCTCATCTCCCGAAAAGTCGCTCAAGACGTTGAAGGTGCGCTTTGATCCGACGGAGAGATTGGCTGTCACGGCCCGAAGTGGGGTTCCGCCGCTCCGTGTTTCAAGAGGGTCATCGTCTTCCACTTCTCCTTCCAACCTGCGAAGGGTATCATGGAAATCTTCGGTTGAATTTTCGACCCCTTCCCCTTCTTCCGAACCGGCATCCCGCAGAGAGGCCCCTTTTACCAAAGCGGCGCTTGAAGACAAGCCGGAGGAGGTTGTTAATTCGTAGGCATAGGTTTGGCCGGCATTGTCATGGGAATAGAGGGAAACGATAAAACGGTCATCGGGAGCCACATCGTTGAAATTGACAACGGCGTTGTTGTTGCTGTCGAAATCGATTTGGGTGACGGAACCAAGAACATTTGATTCGGCAAGTCCGAGGCTTGCCCCCTCCCCCGATTCGACGATCTGCCCACAGGCCACAGACAGCGCCAGAATTGCCATCAATCCCCAATTTTTTCTTGTTGTTTCCATCAACCCCCCTGTTTAAGATTTTCACCCCAACAAGGAGTTGATAGAGCAAGTCGTATGCCAAAATAATAAAAATAATTACTGTTAATAAT
>JACQOY010000111.1 GCA_016207765.1 Deltaproteobacteria bacterium
AATGTGGTTCGCATTCCGGTGTCGTTCATCCCCCGGAGGAACGGCCTGTTCCGCGCGAAGATTGTCATTGAAAGCTCCAACAATCCTGAAGAAATCGCCGAGATTGAACTATCCGGGCGGGGAGTGGAGATACCGAAGTGCGATATTTCGGAGTCATCGCTCGACTTCGGCACGGTAAGCGTTGACGATCAGGGAGTACTCACGAAGGATCTGACCATTTCCAACAAATCGTCCTTCCCCGGTTCGAGGATGATAAGCCTCTTTGGCGGCAGTGACTATCCGTTTGGTTTCACCGTTTCATCCTCGAACAGCCAGTTTGCTCCCGGGCTTCGCAATTTTGTCTTGCCTGAGGATACCGAACTCACCATTCCCGTTCTGTTCCGCCACACCGAGGTGGGGGATTTTGACGGAACAATTACGATCAAATCGTTTTTCTGCGGTGAACAGACGGTGGAAGTGAAAGGAACAGCTGAATAACGAACGACATAACTCCCCCTCGCCCCCTCTTAACTTAAGAGGGGGTTGGGGGGAGTTACTCGGAAATTTGAAATGTCGCCCATAATGAGGAAATTGATTTTTACAATCCTGATCCTTTTGCCCGCCACGACCGTCCTGGCGGCCACCGAGCGTCTGGTCACCAACAGTTCGGACGAGACGGAAGAAGGAACCCTGCGCGTTATTCTTCAGGACGCCTGCGATACTGCGGGGGATGACATCATCGAATTTGCCGAAACCCGGTTGTCCGAAATCCAGATCAACTTCAAGAGCCCTCTGGTGATCCCGGAGGATTGCCAGGGAACCATTACCATGGAAGGATCGGACGAGGTGGATACCCTTCTGGATGGGTCAAAACTCACCGGCGGTGGAAAGGAGGCGGGAGATTCCTGCATCTTAAATGTTTATTCGGACGGACATACCGTAAGAAATTTCAGTTTCCTCAACAATGAAAAAGGGGCCGGGGTCTGCCTCTTTGGCCGCGACAATATCGTGGAGGAAAATCGCTTTGGCGCAACACAGGCGGGAGAGGAACAACCCAACCGTTACGGTATTGTCGTATCCGATGTCTTCACTGAAGACTATCCCGACATGAACGGAAGCGGAAACAGCATCCGGGCCAACACCGTTGGGCCTAATGACTATCAGGGCATTTGGGTGGAGGCGAGCGATGTCTTGATCGGCGGCGATTCGTTTGAAGAGGATCGGAATGTAATTCAAGGGAACGGCGAAGGGGGAGTCTTTGTCGTGGGTGATGAAACCACCTCCGTTCACATCACGCATAACACCATTTCGGATAACGGGGTGGATGCTTTGGGAGTTGACCTTAACGACAATGGGATCAGTTTGAACGATCTGACGGACGAAGATTCAGGGCCCAACATGATGATCAATTTTCTGGACCACCTGCAGGTTTTTCCCTTGGTGCCGGCCCCCGATGGAAGCGAGCGTTTCTGGGGATGGGGGGTGGGCTTAAATGGAACCCATCTGGAGCTCTACAGCGTGTCCGGCGAAGATGTAACGAGCGAGATCGGGCATGGCGGCGGCGATTTGCATTTATCCGACATACTGATTACGGATTTCACGTTTGAAATTCAGCCCGGTGCGCCGACGCTGAAAGACGGCGATTTTCTCACCGCCCTTGTCTTTGACGACGAAAACAACACCTCTGAATTCTCGATGAACATCCCCGTGGGTGATGATGCCGATGGGGACGGGGTCATGGATGCCGACGAGATCGGCGGGGCAACAGGCTCACTGGCGGATTCCGCCGACAGCGATGATGATGGTCTGCCCGACCCGGCGGAGGACCGTAATCGAAACGGCGTGTGGGATGAGGATTTGGGAGAAACATCCGCGTATCTGGCCGACTCCGACGAAGATGGTCTGTCGGATTGGCATGAGATTCACGGCGATGGGGTTTATGACGAGGGAGCTGATGCAAACCCTTTAATCGACGACACGGACGGCGATGGACTCTTGGACGGGGCCGAAGATGCCAATCAAAACGGGGTGTGGGAAACCTACTTGGGCGAGACAAGCCCCCTTCTTTCCGATTCGGATCAGGACGGAATCGCCGACCCCTCGGACAATTGTCCGGCTGTTTACAATCCGGATCAGGAAGACTGGTATTGTCAGTCGTAGCGGATAGCCCCACCCCTCTAGTGCAACATTCCCGGGACGGCGAGGCGGAAGGGGGAAATAACGGCTTCAAAGTTTTCCCCGTCTTCCGTGATCATCTGATAAGAGCCCTGCATGGTTCCCACGGGGGTGTTTAGCGGGCAGTAACTGGAATAATTGAAACTTTCGCCGGCGTGCAAAACGGGCTGTTGGCCCACAACCCCGGCGCCGCTGACTTCCTCTTTTTTGCCATCGGCGTTGGTGATAATCCAGTGGCGATTCAACAGCTGGACCACCTCCGGGCCGTTATTGGTGATGGTCACGTGATAGGTGAAAAAATAATACGCGCTCTCAGGCGACGATTCGGCCTCCAAATACTCGCAATCGACATGGACGCGAATACCGCGTGTAGTGGCCTCGGACATTTTATTTTTTCCCCAAGGTACGGATATAGGCAATCACGTTGTCGATGTCGGCATCGGTCATCGCCATTCCCCAAGCGGGCATGGTGCTCGACAAACCAGCCGCCGCTCCTCCCTCTTTAACCACCTTTTTCAAATCAGCGTCGGTCTTTTTCCCCATGACCATGGGATCCTGGAAATTGCGCGGCTTTGGGTTCAACGCCGCGGAGGCCGCCCCATCGCCCACACCCGTCGGCCCATGGCAAGTGGCACAGAACATGTCATATTTCGCCTTTCCCGCCGCCGGATCGGCTGAAGGCGCCTGGGCATAAACATTCACCGATGCAAGGAACACCGACAAAAAAAGAAGAATACGCATTTTGAACCTCCTTTGAAAATATCCACTGCAGAGCCACATACATGGGGCGAAGAAATTTTACAAGAGACAAGTGATGCTTCTGACAAGTGGTGCTTGACGTGGGGTTTTATTTCCGTACATTAGACATCCATACCGTTCGCAGAGCTTACGGTATCTGATGCACCGGAGGTGCTGATCCATGTTCACACGCCGCCCCTCAAAAATCACCCAGGACCGGCCGCGACGA
Organism: Deltaproteobacteria bacterium; assembly: GCA_016207765.1. Taxonomy (GTDB): domain Bacteria; phylum UBA10199; class UBA10199; order UBA10199; family SBBF01; genus JACQOY01. Next base: position 3,122 of record JACQOY010000111.1, read on the forward strand.
GTCATCAACTGGACCCTTCTCCTCCGCCGTTTTTTTGTCCTCGGCGCCGTTTTCTTCCTGTTGGCCCTTTTGATTGTCGCTGTTTTGAAAAAGGATTTTTTTGGAAGCAGGCCGCAGATCACCCTTGAATCGGGAGTCCCCGGCGTGGCAAACGACTCCCGGCCGTCTCTTCCCATCGGCCGGACCATCGGACTCACCATGCAAATTCAAAACAAGACAAACAGGGTTTGCGGCGTCCACGCCATTCTGAAGCAGGGGGAAAAAACCATCGAGCTGAATCCGGCCCCCGCACCCGCTGTTTTGCTTGAATCGACCGATCTTTTATCGCAGGGTTTTTTGGAAGGTCCGGCCGAACTCACAGTGGCCGTTGACGATTGTTCGTTCTGGAGGCGAACCGGCAGGATCGTCCGCCCGGTTGATATCGATCTGACTCCCCCTTCCATCGCGCTCACTTCCGGGCAACACTACATCAATCAGGGGGGGGCCGATGTGGCGACTTACCGCGTCTCCGAAGATACAGCTTGGTCGGGAATCGAGATCGGCCCGTACCGGTTCAAGGGGTTCAAAAAGCCGGGGAGCTCCTCGGAAAGCGGCGACTATTTCGCCTTTTTTGTCTTTTCGTACGAATTGCCGGCCGACACCCCTATTACCCTCGTGGCCTTGGACGGCGCCGGCAATAAGGCCCAAGCCATCCTTGCCCC
>JACQOY010000128.1 GCA_016207765.1 Deltaproteobacteria bacterium
CGCAGAACAGCTGAAAGCATGGCTACACCCTTTTAGGTAAAGGCATTGGGATTTGCACGGCGGATACCACCCCAACTTGAAGTCACAATTTGTGACTTCAAGATTTCGAATTCACTGTCGGACAGTTGGAACATAAAATCATCGGGAAACCGGGCGATATTGCGTTTTACAGCCTGGATTAGGACTTTTGGCTCCACTTCGTAGAGATCAGCCAGATACACGCTGAGGATCACTTTTTGGCTTCGGATGAGATAAATGCGCCTATCGATTCGCTCTGATGGAATGAGCTGATTCATAACCCTCCCTTTTTCTAAGGACGCATTTTGCGACCTTAAAGATTCACCTCAAAAACTTACTGAAATGGTTTTCGGCAGAAAAACCCCCAAAGTTGCTTTTTTTCTGAAAAATTTTTGTGAAGAAAAAATAAAACCTACGACCGGTGGGATTGACGAAGATTTTTAATGCCAAAATAGAGAAACCAGAGGCCGCAGAGAATAGCTATTACTCCGACAAACAGAGAGACTTCTCTGTTTAAAGGAATCCAATCACCACCTAATAATCCCGTCGAGAATCCCTTTTTTCTTAGGACAAAAACTCCAAGATAAGTCATCGCCAAGCCCGGGGTGAGTAAAAGAAGTTTTTTATAACGATTATTCAGAACTATTTTCCCCCGCAGTATGTGCCATCGAGACCGCAGTGCAAGCGTGGCTTATCGGTTCCGTGGAAGGTGGAATTCCCGGGACAAAACTTCCAACGCACTCCACCGTATTCTTTATCACCTCCTGCCCCTGCGGCGTTGAGGCCGCGCCTGCCAGCGAATACCAAGCCGATTGTGCCGTATTCCAGGCGGCAAGGCCAACAATTTTTGCGGCACGGCACAGACCGACGCCGGCGCGAATCAAAAACCCTCCCGCCGCAGGGAGGATATCCAATCCACTCACTACCCCCGCAGAGAGTCCAAAACCGGCGGCAAAAACCCCCGTTCCGGCGGCAACCCCCGAAACAACCGCCTTTTTGGCCTGGTTAAAATATTCCTTCTTGAATTCTTCCCCGTTTTTGAAGCCGGAGAGTGCGGCTTGATAATCCCACGGGTCCATCCGGGGATCGGGATAAACAGGATAAGACTGCTGAGAAATTTCGTTGGACATAAAAAATCCTCCTTCCCTGTTGAGTAAGCAATTCTCGTGCCATTTCCGGCAGGGTTAGGGTGTAGAGTTTAGGGTGTAGGGAAAACAAGGGGTTAGAATGATGGGGAGTGATTCATTGCTCCCGGTTGGGTTGGCTGATCGACCGATTTTCGGACGGTACCGTCCAATTTTGAGACGATTTTCGGTCTATTCTTTGATTTGAACGCCGCGGGGGGTGATAATGATATTCGTTTTAAAGGCCTTGGCAAGGCAATGGAGGACCCACAGGGAGGGATTTTTGAGGACCTTGGGGGATTCGAGCTTTTGGTAGTACTTGAGGCTGACGCCGAAATTCTCGACAAAGTCTTGGTTGAGCCCGCGCTGGGTTCTGACTTTGACCAACTGCCGGGCAAGTTCTTTGAGCAACTGGGCCTTTTGCAAGAAAACCTCCTTTTGGAGGTTTGATGATAGACGAATCGCCCTTTACATAAACCTCCGATAGGAGGTATAATTTTTCAACGCTTTAAGAGGGAGTCGATTCATGGACGATTCACCGGTCAAGTTTGTTTTCTCGTTTGACGACATGAGGAAATTGTTTGAGGACCTGCTGAAACTTTATGATGAGTTTGAAGAAGGAGAGTTTAGGCGGGCCTATCCGCATTTGAATGAACTTCTGGATACCGTTGTTGAAACAAACATTTTCAATAAATAAATTGGTTGATTTGGGGGCGGATGACGCCGGTGGGCGCATTGAGTGGGCGCCAAACGGGTGACGCGAGTGGGCCCCCCAACAGAGGTTGAAGGCCGCTCCTCCCTTCGTCGGCCTGAAACCGATGGTGGGGGTGACGAAGCGGCAGGCCCCGTTTGGCGCGCGAGTGCGCGGGAAAATTCAATGGTTTTTTCCACCAAACGGCGATAAATTCTGTCGTATGCCCCGCACCGGATGGTTTTCGAAAAACGGACCGAAATTTTTGTGGAACCCATGATCGATTTGAAGAAAAAATTCAACGAGATGTCGGTCTTATCCCCCCTTCTGACTCTCTACACCCTGATTTATTTGGGGCTGATGATCTACGACTTCGCGGCGCGGGAAAAATTCGACATGCCGGTCGGGATGATGGCGGTTTACATCGCCTTGGTGGGGGCCTATTCAGCCGACAAGGAAATCAGACGATGGATGGGAAACGAGGCGCCATCGAAAGGCGGGGCCATTTTTGTCTATGCTTGGCTGGTTTTCTTTTTGGTGGCTTTTCTGATTCAGAGCTTTGCCCCCACTTTCACCATGCCGGAGGATTTGACGGCGGTGAGTTTGCAGGTTTTGGGAATTTTCTTCGGTTCCAAGGCGAGTAAGAAGATCTACGAACTGAAAACGGGAAAGGGTGAAGAGATGTTGAGCCGACAGGACACGGTCTTGGCCATGATCAAGGAAAAAGGAAAGGCGGCCAAAAGAGATATTATGGAGGCGCTGAAAATTTCGGACAGCACGGCGGGCCGTTTGTTGGATGAGATGGAACGGAAGGGGGCGATTATTCAGGTGGGACAACACAAGGACACCTATTACGTTGTCGGGCAGTCCGCCAATAAAGCCGATTAGCAACAATCAGGGACAAACAGCGCCCCGCTTCGCCCCCGGACCGCCCCAAATACGCCCCATTTGCGCCCCAGGCCAAAAACGTGGGGCGGAAATACCCTTCATACCGCCCCGTTGCGCCCCAAATAAGCCCCGGATGCGCCCCATTTCGGCCCAAAATACGCCCCAGTGAGAAAAATCTTGGAATTGATCCCAGTTGTTGATAAACCACGTTCCTCTGGGGCAGTAGCTCAGCTGGGAGAGCGCCTCGTTCGCAACGAGGAGGTCGGCGGTTCGATCCCGCTCTGCTCCACAATAAAACCGTCCACACATTTGTGTGGGCGGTTTTTTTATGACTGTTGAGGGAACGAACCGTTCGCCAAAGGTGGAAAAAGGTTCGACAGCGAAGCAGTACCCGAAGGGTATCCCGCTTAAGCTCCACATATTACAAAGTCGCTGATTGGGTGAATATTCAAAATAATTTCAAAGAGATATCACATGAAAATTGACTGCTCGTGTCATTCCTGACATAATAATATATTAAATTTCTATCATTACTAAATAATCCTTGGGTCGGGAGAAGGAGTCATTTTATGGATAAAAAATTTCACGTTGCACTGGCTTTTATTCTTGCCGTCAGTCTGGGCGCTTGCGGGGGGAGCGGTTCTTCGGATTCATCGGGAACCGAATCGGAGGTGACAAACGCCTACCCGACCGATCTCGCCCTGGCCTCTCCGTTTGCCGCCGGTTCGAGCGTCGCTTCCCTCAAGAAACAGGAAGGGGAGGAGGCAACGCCGCTGACCTTCGAAGACAAAAAGGAGAAAATCGGCGAAATTCTCGATGCAGACACCTCTGAAGGATGCTTTAATTTTTCGGGGGAAATGAAGGGGGAGGAAGAGTTCTTCGACTGCTATGGTCCCCCTCTCGATTTGGGGGGAACCCACGAAGATGGAATCATGAACGAGATGAATGATCCCCTCCCCGGCGGGGATTTGGGGATCTGGCTGGAAAATGAAGGGGACGAGGCCTGCATTTCGGCCAAGGTGAACTCCTCTTTTGAGGCCGCCGAGGGAAGGACCGATTTTGCCCAGTGGGTGACCGCCTCGATCCTTTGTGTGGCCAACCAAAACGGCGTTGCACTCCCCGCCGATGGAGGAAGTGTCGATCTCACCGACGAGGTTGCCGCCGCGCTTGCCGAACTCTCGGCGGCCCCTTTCACCCCCGGTTCGGTAACTATTGCAAACGCGGGGGGCACATATACAACGGCCATGACGGGAACCACCACGACCCCTGAAGGAGATTCGCTGACTGTTTCGATGAGCCTCACGCATATGCCGCTTGATGCCACAAACACAACATTCAAGGGGCTCCTCCAGCACCGGGTTTCCGGCGATATCTTTGACATGCTGGCCAACTGTCCGGACGGAACAAACACGGCAGGGGGATCGGTCCTCTACGAAAAGGAATCGGCCAGTTCGCTGAAGGTCCGCTTCAAACAGGGAATTTTCTGCGGCGAGGCGAGCGCTGACGATGTCTTTGATGCAAACGGCGAGGCTGATCCCACAAACAAATACGCCTCCGCCTCCGAAATGGAGGACTGCGCCGGAACCGTGGAGGACAGTTCCAACGGATGGGGGGATACCTTTGTCAACTCCGTCATGAATCTCAACCCGGAAACCGGCTATGGGAGTATGTATTGGGCCTGGCAGGCCGGCCGGTGCGACGGCAACACGCGGGTCTTTAGCGCCTCCATCTCGGCTGACGGCGGCACCGCCGGAGCCCCCGGAGGATGCGGCTACTTCGGCTTTGGACCCGACACCGCGGAGGATACAGTCGGCGACACCGACGGGATGATCTGCAACTGGGCCGGCCCCGGGGCGGGCAACTTCGGTAGCAAGACAATACAGGATCTGGTGCAACGCCAGTGCGTCACACTGGAGGATAATGTGTATGTCTCTATCGCTGATCAACTCAACATCGCCTATGGCCCGACAAATGACTGTAACGCGAACGCGGAGCTTACCTGCGACGGAGCGGCCTGCGTGACCACAAACGATCTTCTGGATATCGACGAGATGGTATTCACGGCGCCCACGCCACCGGACCCGCTGTGAGAGGCAAACAAAGAGGGGTCCTTTTGTCTTCGCAATTTTTGTAAGCCGCCCTGAGGGTGGGGACCCCTCTTTGTTTGGAAACTCGTGCCAGCAAGTCAAACTTTCTGCGTACTTTCCTGGTCGTAACTCTGGATCTGCGTCCATTTTTCTTTTAGTTCATCAACCTTGGCCTTTTGCGCGGAAGTTTTGGACAAGCGCTCCAGATTCCTGATTTCGGCCTGAAAAGGCTCTCCCAAACGGTTGTCGAGGTAGAGTTCCGCCAGATCGCGCCGGGTTTCAAATTCTTCGTGTTTCAGTGAGTCATGCTTGCCCACCATCTGGACCAACTCAACCTGGAATGACAGCGCCTTGAGATTATCCTTCTCCTGACGGGCTATATAGGCAAGTTCGTTGTAACACTTGGAGAGAAGCATCTGCTCGTAAGCGAGGGGACGCTCCTTCTCCTCGAGTATCTGTTTGGCCAGGAGAAACCGGCGGGAAGCCTGGGGCCAGTTCTTTTCGTCGCGGTAGATCAACCCTTGGTTGGCCAACAGGGCCGCCTTGGTGGCGGGATCTTTCAGGCGCACGCTGATATCAACGGCTTTTTGATAAGTTTGAAGGGCCTGTTTGTAATCGTGGGCGGCGAGATAAACATTCCCAAGGCCGTTGTAAACCCTGAGTAGAATGGGAAACAGGTTTTCCTTCTGGCATATTTCGATGCAATGCTTGTATTCCCTGACCGCCTTCCGGATTTTCTTCACCCCGCGGTAACTTTCGGCCAGAGAATAAAGGGCCCGCGCCAGCGGCTCGTGGTTTTTCAAGTTGGAAAACAGCTTTGCGTCGTCCTTCAACAGGGGAATCGCCCGCTCATAATCTTTCAGCTGATGATAAACATGGCCAAGATCGTTGTTGGTGATCTGCTTGAGATCGGGCTTTGAAAGACGGCGCATCATTTCGCGTGTTTTAGCGAATTGCGGAATGGCCTTTTCCGGATGACCGGTGATGATTTCTATCTCGGCCAGATCGTTCAAAAAACGGACCTCTTCCAGCCGCATATCCGGGCTTTGGGAGGCAAGTTCGAGCCCTTTGGTGAAATAACGGCCCGCCTCTTCGATCTTTTCCTGATGAAGAAGACTCAAGCCCTTCTTTTCCCAAAGGGCCAGCCGGTTTTTCGGCGGAATGGATTCGGGAGATCCTTCCATTTCTTTTTCAATGAGTGTCAACAGTTCCTCCGCCTCGCCAAACCGGTTGAGCCAGATCAGCACTTTTGATGTTTTGACCGCCCAGTTGAGCCTCTGCAAAAGCGGAACCGTCACGAAAGTTCTCCGCAAATTCTGATAATGTTCAAGCGCCTCCTCTTTTCTCCCTTCAAGGTCCATCAGATCGGCCAGATTTTCCAGCGCCGTCTGGGCCAAGACGCGGTCCTCGCCCCAACTCTGATGGAGCCACACCTGCTCCTGCAAAAGACCGATGTCTTTTTCCGCAAGGCGGGTGTGACGACGCCGCGCTTCGGGCATGGGAATTTTGTTCCGCACGAAAGGGACCATGGCGGAACGATAGAGGACATAGCTTTTCCCGTCTTCCGTCCGCACGACACGCCTCTCTTCCATGGCCCGCAGGATTTTTTGCACCTTGGCAAAGCCGGTCAGACGATCGAGGGCCTTTGATGTCAGGCCGTGGGAGGCAATCGCCAACCAATGGACAATCTCCCTCGCCTCCGGCAAATACGAGGAGTAATCGAGTTCCATCTGATCTTCAAGGGACCGCGGCACCTCCACCTTTTGAAGCGTCCCCTCGAGGTGGGCCAGCAGATCGGCGCTCCAGCGCCCCGACTCGTCGAAGAGAAGACCCTGCTGGATCAGGTTCTGGACAATCTGGGTGCAAATTCCGGGGTTCCCCTCGGTGTCGCGGTAGAGTTCCTGAACAAATTTGTCCGGAATTTCCTTCTGCCCGATGATTGTTTCCAGAAAGACCCGCGTCTCCTCGATGGTGAAAGGAACCAGCGCCACCTTTTCAAACTCGAAGTCATCCTTGGGAAAGAGCTTCTCAAAGGGGGCCCAGTGGCCCTCGAGAGTGCCGCTCACCACAAAGAGAAAACGGGTCGTCTCGGGGGAAAGGATTTTCTGCTCGAGAAACGACAAAAAATCGCCGAGATTGTTTCTCCCCTTCGGATCGGCCAGATAGTTTTCCATGTCCTCGATAATAATCACGCCGGCGCCCCGCAACATATGGCGTTCGGCCTCGCTCAGCGGCAAAACCGCCTCTTCCACCGTCACTTTTTCGAGCTGAAGCTCGTTTCTGATCTGACCGACAAACTTTGTCTTTCCCAATCCCCGTTCGCCGTGGATAAAAATGCCGAAATAGGGGGGGCCTTTCTGTGGAGAAAGGTAACCCTTCACCACACTTTCAATCCGTCTCTGGATCTCCTTTCGACCGATGAGTTCGGAGGTCGTCGGAAGATACGAAAGGAGGGTTTCGGTCGTTTCGACCGAATATTTCGTTTTGGAATAGGCGGCGATTTCCTCGATAACGGCAGAGGCGGACAGGTAACGCTCTTCCGGTTTTTTGGAAAGAAGGGTCGCGACAATATCGGAAAAATACTTCGGCACTTGCGGGTTCAACTGGGAAATGGGGGGGGGCGTATAGGTTCGATGACGGTCATAGACTTCCTGCAGGCTGGAACCGGAAAAGGGCTGGGTCCGGGTGAGGCAATTGTAAAAAATAACCCCGACGGCGTAGAGGTCGCTCGCCACATTGTGATGTTCGCCGCGATAGACCTCGGGGGCCAGATAGGTGGGGGTTCCGACGATCGACTCCCCCCAGTAGCCGGCCAGACCGAAATCGATCAGAAGCACTGTGGAGTCTTCGACAAAAATGTTTCCCGGCTTCAGGTCGCAATGAATGATCCCTTTCTGATGCAGGTAATTGACGGCGCGAAGCATCTGGACAAAATAATCCTCGCATTTTTCGAACGGAAGATCCCTTGTAGCGGCGTAGAGGTCACTCCCTTTCAGCCAGGGGGAGGTGAAAAAAACCTTTTTCTGTTCCTCTTCGTACCCGTAATCGCCGATCTTGCCGATGTTGGGATGGGAGAGTTTTTTCAGGACCTTGAATTCGTTTTCAAACTGTGAAACGGCCGCCTGGCCGCCGCCGCTCCCTGAATCGAACGTCTTCAAGAGTTTCAAGGCCACCGGCTCCCCTCGGGGGGGAAGGACCAAAAACACCTCCCCCATCGCCCCCTGGCCCAGGCTTTTTAGGACGCGGTATTTTTTGGCGATGAGTTCCATGAAACGAGGGTTTCTATTGTAAAGGAAAATCGGTCAAAGTCCAATTCTTACAATGATACAACAAACAAAGAGAGTCCTTGTGACGGAGCAATTTTTGTTCCCGCCAGCCACATCTGCCGGCGAGATAATTGAAGAACTCGGGGGCAAGCCCCCGAGATTCTTCGATGCTTAAAGTACTTGTTGTCATCACATTTGCCCGCCTTGGCTCGGCCGCAAGCGGCCGAGATTGCGGCGGGCCTGCATTCAACTCTTAAGCGGCTTACGAAAATTGCGAAGACAAAAGGACTCTCTTTGTTGTGGAACTTATAGATGAATTGCCCCTTCCCCAAGGCCAAGGGCCGCCTCTTTGAC
>JACQOY010000129.1 GCA_016207765.1 Deltaproteobacteria bacterium
AATATAAAAATATTTACCTGCTATTTGTTTGACGGAGGAGACAAATAGACCTGGCAATAAGAAGGTTCTTCCCGCTCTGCGTCGATATTGCATGTAAGCCGAATCAGGTCAAAAAAGGTGTCGCTGTAGGAATACATGAAGTCTAATGAGGGAACGAGGGTGTAGTCCGCGGACGGGGTTGCATAAAAAAGGGTGTTATTGACGGTCAGGTTCTGTTCCCCGCCAAGCAGGTGATGGTAGTCCAGATCGATGAGGTCTTCTGCCGGCGGGGCGGTCTCTTTTTCTGCAACCCAGTTTGAAATTGAAAGATCGCGCAGATTGTCGTTGTCAAAATCTTTTTCTGTTTCTTCGACAAGCGGACGGGTGTGCCGGACAGCCACGCCAAAGGCATCGATGGGAAAGGTGTCTGCGGTAACACCCTGCGCGTCAAATTCGGGGATCTCATTTAAGTGCTCACCCGGTATCATCCACAATTGACCGGTTTCGGACAAGGTTGTCTGGTCGGGCGAAGCGGTGTCGGGCTCGGGTTCAAAAATTTCCCGGGCCAATTCAAGATAGACCGTAACCCCAAACTTGCAGTCGATCAGATCGGTCAAGTTTACGTCATCCATAAACAGAGTGGCGCTGTCCGTCATATGATCCGCCGCTGATGTCATTGCGGGCACGCATTGCTCGGCCAGTTCTCCCTTCTTGCCATACTCGCCATCTTGCAGAACAAGGGGGCACGATTTGGTCTGGTCCCAGGTGGTGCCGTTTTCGGACACGGCGCCGGGGATGGCCAGGGAGACATAATCGCAGGGCGAAATGGAAAGCCCCCCACCGTTATTCTGCGGCCCTTTTTGGATATTATCTTCCGGCGTCGGCGTGAAGGGATGCAGACCATTTTCCGAACAGGACCAAAGAAATGGAAGAATCAAAGGGATCATTCGCACTCTCCGTCGATACAGTGATAAATCGCGCCTTGATATTGCGTCAGCAAAATTTCAGATGCCTCAAACGTCATTCCATTTGCGGTAAGTTGGAGAGCCAAGTCAACAATACCATTTACGTAGTCGGTGCTCGCTTGATACGCTTGATCTGGATAGAGATTTTCCATTTCCTTGGAATCGGCTTCTCCTAATTGATCGAGGATGTCCTCTTGGCTTACGTACCATAGCTCAGTATCGATATACTTTTCTGGCCCCGCATTGGGGTAGAGATATGTTTTCAAACGATAAGAGTCTCCTCCACTCTCCTCGCCCATGTTTAAATAATGACCCAACGAGGCATCATTGCGCAAATAATCGTAATCAAACATATCTTCCGCGTTACACTTAATACTCGAAAATTCGTCGAATTGGGGGAAGAAACCACTATAGATTTCCTGGTCTAACCGGCTCAATAGTTCGTCCACTTTGTTGCCCGAAAAAATCGCAAGGGTACAATCGTTGTAAGGATAATCGATACCATTGGTACACAGACCAAGTAGCGTAAACTCTGACTCTCCCGCAACAAAGCGATCATAAGGCGCCTCAAAGATTCCGGTAATAAAATCGGTAAAGTAAGACCGATACCCATCGATCATGGAGACAAAGGTTTCGGAGTAGTCGCCGGTTGTCAAATCGATGGGGGCGGTTGCCTCGGACGGCGGAAGGCACGCCTCAATCACCTGCGCCGGGTCGATATGAATATCCACCTCCGGCAATTCCGGTGCGACATTCGTTTCGATACAGCCTAAAGTCAAAGGTCCAAACATCATAAATTTATTCCTTTGCGAAGTCTTCCGAGGCAACCTGGCCGTCCCGGACCCCGCCCTTTTCATCAAGCCAAATTATCGATTCCCCCGCATACGTCACCCCGTTAATCACGGCATTCTGCGCGAGGGTCCCGTGGTTAACCAGGCCATTTTCCTGAAACCAGATTTCCGAACCGGCCGCATAGGGTACGTCATGAAGCGTGGCCGGTTGGGCCAGGGTGCCATAGCTCACCCGGCCATCAGGGTGGAAAGTAATGTTCGACCGGGCCGCATAAGTCACCCCGTAAATCGGGGTCTCCCGGGCGAGGGTGCCATGGTCCACCTGACCTGTCGCATAGAATCTGATTTTTGAATCGTCTGCGTAAGTCACCCCATTAATCGTGGCAGGCCCGGCCAATTTCCCCTCACGCAACTGACCGTTTTCATGAAACCATATTTCCGAGCCCATTCCGTATATTGCTTCATTTATCGCGGTCGCCTGAGCCAGAGTACCATGGTCGACTTCGCCATTTTCGTGAAACGTTATTTTTGAATTATCCGCAAAGGGGACGCCATGAATGAGGGCCACTTGAGCCAGCGTGCCGGACCTCACAACCAAATCGGTTGGATGAAGGAAATCCATCCAATTAAAGAAAGAGATCACCGAATCATCCGCATAGGTCACACCGTTGATCGTCGTCTCCTGCGCCAATTTGCCGCAATTACATAAGTTCTGGTATGAATTGCGAACGAAAGCCACGCCGTTCAGCATTGTGGTGACGTCCCTAAAAAGCGTACCTGATCGAACCTTTCCTTCGTCGTTAAAAACAATTTTCGAATCATCCGCATAAGTCACGCCGTTAATCGTTGCAACACGGGCCAGCGTCCCTTCGCGTACCTGCCCCTTTTCATCAAACCGGATTTGAGTCCCCGCCCGATAGAACACTCCATTGATTTTGGCCTCAGTGGCCAGCGTGCCGTCGGAAACCTGCCCATTTTCATGAAAATTGATGAGTGTCATGCCGGCATAAGTCACGCCGTAGATCGTGCCGGGAACCTTGAGGGTGCCGGCAGAGATCCGGCCGTTTTCATAAAATTTAATTGCCGAGTCGTTCCCATAAAATGCAATTGCCGAACCGTTCCCAAAGGTCAGGCCATTAACCGTCGCCGTGTTATCCCCGTGAACTTGTGCATATTGCACCTGACCGTTTTCATAAAACCGAAGATAGGTTTTGGCTGGATAAATTACACCGTTAATCGTGGCATCCCGGGATGAATAGCAAATTTCAAGCTGTCCCTTTTCATCAAAGTGAACTTCCGACCCGCTTGCATAATCCACCCCGTTAATGGTTGCCTGCCCGGCGAGGATGCCAAACCGCACCTCTCCCGTATCATGAAACCCCATTTGCTTTTTGCCCGTGTAGGCAACACCATTGACGGTGACATCCGGCTCATGATCGTTGTAACGAACCTGGCCGTTTTCACCATACCAAATGACCCACCCTGCCCGGTACTTCTCCCCGTTAATCATGGCGTCCGCGCCCAACTTGCCGTATTTAACCTCCCCGCTTTCGCTCAGCCAGACCGGCGCGCCGCCGGCCCAAATAACGCCGTTAATGGCGGCATCTTCCGCGAGAGTGCCGTAGGCAACCTGACCGTCGGGATAAAAATCAATGCCCGAGTTGCCTGCATAAGGCACGCCATGAATAGTGCTCGGCCTGACAAGAATGGCATGTTGAACCTGTCCCGTTGGATAGTAGTATGTCCTGTATGATTCGTCGTACATCGTGCCGGTGTCGGCCGTTTTTGACCGGTCACGGGAAAAAAGTGAACAACCGCGCGTTCCTGAATTGGCGTTATCAGGCTGATGATCGGGATCGCTCCGATTTGTTGTTCTATCGATTTTCAGACATGACATGGTTTAATCCTCTGCCGGCACCTCTTCATCCCCGGGGTGGACCTCGCGGTTCACAAAGGGGACCATGATGGTCGCCTCAATAATCAAACGCCCCCAAAAAAGCCACATCGCCCCGTTCGTTGTAAAAATGAACGGCAAAGGCCCCCTCCCTGATCGACGTGATAACAATCCCGTCCACGGCATATGTTTTGGCAAAGGTGATGTCCGCCCCTTCTTGAAATAGGCTTCCGCTGGGCGAGGCATAGTCAGCCGAATCGTAAGAGGCGGCGTGCTGATGAAAAAAAACCGCTGACGTCGTCAATTGATCGATGGTCTCCTGGGTTGGGGTGTACGCCCCGTTAAAGTATGAGGTTTCCGGCGAAAGGTAGGCGATTTCCATTTTGGCGCCGGATCCGTTGACGATCCCCCCCAATTCCGTATCGATGGCGGTTTCGATGTCCTCCCTGATCCCTTGGCCGATTATTTTTCTCAATTCGTCATTTTTTCCCAAGGCCCCGGCAAGATCCCCCATTTTGTTGAGTTCGGCGAGGTTAAACCGGCTCAAGTTGTTGTAGCTGTCGTAGCTGTAAAAATTGTGGTCGGTCCGGTGAATATCGCCTGCAAACGCGCCCGACAGAGCAGACGTCAGATGCCCGCGATTTCCGTCAAACGCATCCGACATAAGAGCGTAATAGATGTCGTTGAGACAAAGGTCACCGGTATCCTTTAAAAGGCCGGCCCTTTCTTTGCACCGCTTTTCAAGCTGGGCGGCGGTATATCGCGTCGTGAGTTGCTCATAGACAAAGCCGTCGTTCACATGATCGGTAAAACGAAAATATTTGTGAAGGGTCGTTTTGGCGGCCTCTGCCTTCGGATTGCCGGTCATGTAAATCAGGCTGGGGAGGGTGCTTAAGGCGATGTCGGCCTGTAAATCGCCGCCGAGTGAGCGAAAAAGGGGGGAAGTTCCAACGCCCATATCCGCCAGTTGCTTGATCACCGTCTCGCTTTGTTCCGGGTGTTTTAAAAGAATGAGGACATCTTTCAGATGATAAACCGGAAAGGCCGATTTTCCTCCCGCCGTGAGCCGGTAACGGATCGTGTTGAAGTCTTCAGAAAGGAGGAGGTCGCGGTCCAGGGGGTTTTGGTAAATTTCATGGATTTGAATCAGGGTGCCCAGCGGGAGGGCCTTGACCGTCACGCTTAAAGTGGCGCTTAAAAACCGGTCGAAATCGGGCGCGAAGAGTTCGGCGACGGGGATGTTGTGTTGCATCAGCTGATAGATCGCCCAGAGATCGCCCATCGTTACGGCATACCCGTATCCCTGTTGCAGACTTAAAACCAGGGCGCGAAATTCGTCAGAAAGAATTTTTTCAAGCAAGGGGGGATTTGCAGAGAGATCGACAATCAACTCCAGTTGCCCGTAGTCGCCCTTCATTTGACCTTTTAGTTCGGGATAGGCGGTAAAAAGCCTCCGCGCGACGTCGAAGAAATCGGCATGATTTTTTGCATCGTTGATTTCCGACAAATTTTCAATTGTCACCCGATAACCGGAAAATTCTTTTTTCAGCGCCTTCACAAACTCGCCAAACGCATCGCTCTCGATTTCTTCCCTGAACCGATCCCTTTGAACCAGCATGCCGAAAAGAAGGAGTTCCTCACGGTTTAAGCCCACGCCGAAGGTGTCGTGAAGATAACGGTAAAATTCCTGATTGGACTCATCCGATAAAACAACCTCCAGCCCCGATGCGCGAATCTGTGCAAGATAATCAAGGCCCTTGATCGACTTGGCATGTCCGGAAAACATGACATCGTTCCTTTCAGAAACCGACTGCCCGGAGTCAACGCCATAGACCTCTTTGAGCATTTGCGAAAGCTTCAAGAGATCGCGATGCGTGTAGAGGGAGTAAAAATCATCAAAATTAACGCCTGAAAATGGCTGTTTCAGCCGCGATGCCTCCTCCCGATTAAATTCAATGACCTCGGGCTTAAGAAGAAAGGCCCTCTTTTCGGTATCTTCGTAAACCTCAAGAAGGGCGCTTATCTGAAAGGGATTCGTGTAAGAGAACTGATAGTCTGACGCTACCTGCCGGACAAAGGGGACAAAATCGGGGTTTTGGAACGCCTTATTTTCGGTGTAATCCCGGGTTAATGACAGGACGTCATTCAGGGTCCCTTCAAAGGGGAGCTCTTTGACAAAGGACTGAAAACGGTCGTCGTTTAAGGTTTTGAATTGGGCATCGGAGAGATCAAATGAATGACGGCTGAAATGGCCCGTCTCCGGCGCCAGTTTTTTAAGGCCCCATAAAGTCTGGGGCCAGTCGCGCCCATTCCGGTATTGTTGATAGACCTCCACCATAATGAGGATGATATTGATGTCGGCGGAACTGATTTCGAGAATCCCCATCATCTCCTGCGTGAAGCGGCCCCCTTCGGGATCTGTGAGGAGTGAGAGAAGGAGGCCGCGAAGCCTCTCGTCATATCCTGTCGAGTACCACTTCAACAGATCGGAATATTGAAGCTGGTAGGCAAATTGGGTGTGCAGGGGATCCATCCATGAGTTGAAAGAATCGATGCTTTGCGGGTCGAGTAGTATTTTTCGGTTGTCGGCCGGCAGGCGAAAAAATTCGATAATACCCGGGAGATCGATGCGTCCCCTGAGCCGATACCCCGTGATGAGGGCTTCGAGCTCCTTGAGCATCGAAGGCTCATTCGTCATTTGAAGGAGAAGGGCGCGGATGGAAGGGGAGTATATCTTTAAGTCGAAAGATTTCATGACGACCCCCATCTTGTGCAAATCGCCCAGAATCACGAGGGCCGCTTTGTCGTCGTCGATTGATTTTAACAGGGCGGTACTTTCGAAGAGCGAGATCAAAGAGGGGCCGGTGTTTTCTTTTGTCCCAACGTTGCCTGTTTTAGCATCGGCTAGTGCGGTGATCAGCGGGGCCAGGTGGGGATCGAGCAAAATTTGCAAGTGGGGGGCCCATTTTGGATCGAGAAGGTCGGTGACCGCGTCTTTGTTTTCGACATAATTGTCATCGGTCATGCGGAGGGGATAGAGGGCGGTCAGGGCCTGCCAGGTCTCCTTTTCCTTTTCGTTCCATAAATACCTGAAAATGAGTTCGGGGTTGACGGTGACCTGAAGCTCAACGGCCCATTGTTTTATATCGGTGGCCAGCGCGCCGTCGTAGATTAACCCGGGGTGCCCCTGCCAGTCCTTCAAGAGATATTTGCATGTGTTGAGGTCGATCTCGTGGTTGAATTCCCGGCCCAGCCACGAAAGAAAGGGGTAAAAGTCATCGGGAACGCCGCCCTGCAGATACTCGAAGGTCTCTTTCGAGAAGACCTGTCCTGTCTTGATGGCCCCCGCCCTGCCGGTCTCCCGATAAGTTGCAAGCGACCCCGGATCGGTCAAAAAGAGGAGGTGGATGGCGGTCTTGTTGTCGCTGTATAAGGGGCCGAATATTCTTTGGAGCCTCCCCTTGTGCCGGTTTAATTTTTCAAATGCCCTGTCATCCACCGGGAGCATGTTCTTGTTCTTCAGGATGAGATCGAAGTCCATCCGGCCTTGCGGCGCCTCGCCGGACAGTCCTTTGTAGTTTTTCAGGAACGAGGCGATTGCGGAGTTTTTGAGGGATTGCAGAAAGCCGGTGATGAGGTTTTCGACCTGTTCGTCAAACTTGTCCGCCGCGTTTTCTTCCGTAATCGCCGATTCACCGCCAAGTGTCACGCGCAACCCGTCATAAGCGATTTCCAATTGGAATTGCAAGAAGGCGGCATCAAATAGATCGAGGAAGAGCCGGGGGTGAAAGGGCCAGTCGTATTGTTCGTGGAGTTCGCGATAAAGTCGCTGAAAGGCCGGGATGGCCGGGAGTTCGTTTTTATAGACCCGCAGGATCATTTCGCACTCATCGGATGTCCGGGGGTAAAAATTGTATTCGTGAAGGAGAACCAGAAGATTTTTAAACTCGTCATCGTTCAACCGGGAATGAAGGATGGCCTCCATTTCGGGCGAAAGACTTATGGAACTTTGTGAGTGGCGCCACAACGAAATGCCAAAAGGGGCGGAGTTCAGCCTTCGCGAAGGCGAACTATGGGGATTCGCCATCTTAAACCGGGTTCCGCCGGCGGAAGGGACGTCTGCCGGGGGAATATCTGGCGGGGACTCGTGACCTAAATCCGGGATTCCGGCCGCTGTTTTGCGATCTGTGACGATCGGGGTCATAAAAAGGGTTACTTCTTTTTAGCCGCGCCCGGCACCTCTTCGTCCCCGGGGTGGACCTCGCGGTTTAAGAAGGGGACCATGACGGTGTCGACGTAGGTTATTCCCTCGATCAGCTTGTCTTGGGCGGCAAGATTAAACGCCTCAAGAAACATTCGTTCGGCCCTGAGTTTGAAGTAATTGTAACCACCCCGGACATTCGGCATCTCTTTTTCAAGTTGCTGAATGTAGATGTTCAGGCTTAGCTGGATGCTTAATTCCACCTCGGCGTAAGAAGGGGCTCTTTTTGCAATGGCTTTAATCTCGAAGATACGATTGAAAACCTTAGACCCAATATCGAGGAAGTAGTTGAAACGGTACGTTTGGATAATTGCCGTTTTGAGCGCCGCCCGTTGTTGTTCCTGCAATCCCACATCGTTTGAAGAAACAATCGATTGCGCCAAGGCGAATTTTCGTTCCTCAAGTTTTGACGACCCGTATATTTTTCCCCGCTGATAATCTGCGATGGTATCCATTCGTTGCAATATATCCTTATTGTGAAGCATCGTTTCATGCGACAGAGTCAACGACGGGAGTCCATTTTTCACCCGCTTTTCCTTTTCTGTTTCCCTTGCCGTGGTTTCAGCGGCGTAGTGAAAAGCCTGCTTCTCCCCCAGGGAGTAAATCATCAAGACTCCATCCACCTCGTGAGCCTCGAGTTCCATATCCGTGAGGGACATTGTTTTGTCGCGCCCCGTCAAGGTTTGGTGCGCGTGAACGGCCTCATGAATGATGACAAGCCCCACACGGGCCATATCATCCATATGTAATCGATCGATGGTGATCGTTCCCAGCATTTTTCCCGTGGTATCTTCGTGGAAGAGGGCCTCAGACGCCAGATCCAATGATTCGACGCCTCCCACCAGTCGCCCCTGAAGAATCTGTTCGTGCAACGCCATCATGTCCGCCGAAAATGTCGGCGAGACTGGTTTTTTGCCCTGGGAGATGATGTCGTCGTTTAAATGAACGGCATTCGCCAGAATGATGTCCACCATCGCGGTGAGGCCAAAGCTGGCTTTATCGCCGGCGTTTCCGCCAGCGGTAAAAACAGGCAGTGTTCGCAGGATATTTAAGCCCTGAAGCATTTCGGGAAAAGCGGAAAGGGGGGTCTGTTTGGCGTACTGTTTGATATATTCCTTCACAATCGTCTGTTCCATGGGGGTTAAGGCGGTGAGTTCCCGCCGGGCAAAGCCGGAAATAAAATAGTCGCGCGCCCAAATCAGCCTGCCGGCGGAGGCGCTCTGCAGTCCGATTAATTCTTTGCTCTGCAGGGATTGCGGGTTGATTTCAAAATCGCTTTCTTCCAGATAAAAATCGCCGTCGCTTTTGGCGATGTCGATTAAACTTTTTTCCCCGTCGGACAAACCGGCGAGCCCCTCGGTAAAGGCCAGGTCGATAGGGGGTATCGACTCCTCTTTTTTTGCCGGTGCGGGCGTCGTTTCGGCCTTCGGCGTTTCATTTTCATTCGTGCCGCTACAGGCGGCAATCAGGGCGATAAGGCTCATTGTTTCTCCTCTTCATTCAAAGGGGTAGGGTGTAACTCTCTTATCGGCCTATTTAAATAAAGGTTGCGTGATATT
>JACQOY010000021.1 GCA_016207765.1 Deltaproteobacteria bacterium
GCTTATCTGGGGGATTCCCTTTCTGGTTCAGCCGATCTCCGCCATTTTTTATCCGTTGTCGGTTCTTCCGCCGCCGGTGCAGGTTGTGTCCCGTCTTCTGCCCAGCACCTACGTTTTTGAGGGAATGCGGGCGGTGATTCGCGACGGCACAATGCCGTTTCATGACATCCTCATCGCCTTTGGATTGAACCTTGTCTATTTTCTGCTTGCCGGGTTGTTTTTCAAATGGATGTACGCCAAATCACGCGACAGTGGAAGATTGGGGCGTCTTGGCATGGATTGACGTAGGGGCGACCCGTCGGGCCGTGCAAACAGCCCCTCTTTACCGCATACCCCACAAGGGGGCTACTTCGTTGAAGAGCGGCCCCTCTTTACAGCGTAAGCAGTCCCTCTTTATGGGATGGGGTGGGGTCGCCCCTATTCGTATAATCCCCGGTAGATCCAATAACTGGTCATCACTTTTTTCACGTAATCCCGCGTTTCGTCGTACGGGATGAGTTCCACAAACTCGTCGGGGGAGAGTTTGTCGCCCCATCTTCGCCACCGGTTGACCGCATCGGGGCCGGCGTTATAGCTGGCCAAGGCGTAGATCATTTTTCCCTCAAATTCGTCCAGACGGTTTTTCAGGTAATGCATGCCGAACTCGATGTTTGTCATCGGGTCTTTCAAATCTTCCGGGCGAAAACCGGTTTTTCCCAGAAGTGAGGCCACCTCTTTTCCCGTCTGCGGGATCATTTGCATCAGCCCGATCGCATAGGCCTTGGATACGACCGAAGGGCGAAAGGCCGATTCCTCGCGCATCACCGACCAGGTGAGATATTTGTCGAGGTTCAATCTTTCGGAAAAAATATCAACCCACTGAAAATAGGCCAACGGATAGGCCATGGCCCAGTAGCGGGGTTCCTTGCCGCCGGAGGGCCTGATTTTCAAAAAGGCGCGCCCCATGGCGCAGATGCGCTTGTAGTTTTGCGCGGTTTCGAGCGCCGAGGTGAGATCCACAAGCGGGAGGCTCCCCTTTAATATCTCCGAACGCTCCGCCTCATCGTAGGCGTATTCCGACAGGCCGATCTGGGCCAAAGAAACGGCGACGGCCAAGGGATCGGAAAGGGGAATGGTATTCACCCAATTGTTTTCGTTGTCACCCGGTTCACACTTCGGGAGATGCTCGATGGTCAAGGGATCGACAAGGGTGTAAGAATCAAGCCCGTTTTTTTTGAGCCTCTGCAAAGACAAAAAGGCGTAATAGTGGTTTGGTTTTTGGCGGACAATCTCCCGGTAGATGGTTTGGGCCGAATCGGTGCGGCGCATTTGCTCCAGACTGCGGGCCTTCCAATAGGCAATTTTCAAGAGTTCCCCCTTGTCGCGCTCCTTTTTTTCAAGCGCCTCGAGTTCCATCAAGGTTTGCGAATAGTTTCCCGTCAGATAAACGGCCCACAACCGGTTCCAGACCGCCTCTTTCCTTTTATAGCCCCCCTCGCGCCCCAAATATTCCGTAAAGGCTTGAGCCGCCTTGGCGTATTGCCCCGAATCAAGATAGATAAAAGCCACCTTGTAGCGCGCCGTTTTCGCGCTATTGGAGTGGGGGTAGAGTTGAATGATTTTCCGGTTGTACAAAAGGGCCTGGTCGAACTGGTCCGAACGGCCGTAGGAGGTGGCCAGTTTTTCCAGAATTTCGGCCCGGTTGTGCCCCGATTTGGGGTGATCCATAAGTTCCTGAAAAAGGGAGGCCGATTTTTTGTACTGGCGGGCCTTGAATTGGGCGAAGGCGGTTTCAAGGGAGACATCTTTTCCGGAGCGGGCGATTTTTTCATAGAGGGCAATCGCCTCGAACGGTTGTCCCGATTCACGAAGCTTTTTGGCGCGGGCAAGGAGTTCGTTTTGGGAAAGGAAGGCCTCGAGAGAGAGCCCTTCTTTTTCAAGGATATCGGTAATTTCGTCTTCAAAAGGGCTTCCGGCCCATTGGATGAGGATTTCTTTCCAAATCTTGTGGGCGGTTGTTCGCTGGGCCTTGAGGACGGCCATTTTGCCCTGAATAAATTTGATTTTTAGCTGGGTGTATTCATCTTTGGGGGTTTCTTTTTTTCGGCGGGCGAGCAGGGCTTCGGCCTCCTCCCATTTTGAAATGGACATTAGCGCATTCACGCGCTCCCAAAAGGTGTCTTCATCGATCCGCCGCCCGATTTTTTGGGGGGGAGAAAGCCATTGAACGGCATCGGCCGATCGTCCCATGGTATTCAAGGTTTTGCCGATCCAGTAGCTGATGTATGGCCTAAGGGCAAAGCCCGAGGCATGGGCCTTTTGGAGATGATCGAGGGCATCGGGGTATCGGGCTTCTTTATAGGCGATTATCCCCATCAGGAAGAAAACAGGTTGGGCGAGAGTTCCTTTTTCGATGCGGTCGTTGACGCTTTGCAGGGTGGAATGGATGATCGAGTAGTCGCCGCCGGCCAGCCCCCCAAGGATGTTGTCCGATTCGGCCTGGAAGAAAGGGGGGATGAAATTCGGGGCTTCATAAATGCCCCCCGGCTCTGTGCGCTCTGATTGCGGACTTCCCGGGGCGGCATGGGCGTGGTGTGGGAGGAGGAGAAGGAAGGAACCGAAAACAATGAATTTATTTTTCACGTTGCAATAGCTTACCCCCTCCCCCTTGAGGGGGGAGGGTTAGGGAGAGGGTGCACTCGATCGTCACCCGCCCCCTTACCCCCTCCCCTCAAGGGAGGGGGGATTTTTGTTTTTTTCTTCGCCTCGTTCCAGAGCCGGTCCCATTCCGCCGCGGACAATTTTTCCATCTTTTTCTTTTTCTTTCGGATCTTTTTTTCCATTTCCCAAAAACGTCCGCGGAAACGGCGGTTGGCTTTTTGCAGGGCCTCTTCCGGCTGGATTTTCAAAAAACGGCACAGGTTGGCCAGGGCGAAGAAAAGATCGCCTACTTCATGTTCCAATTCGTTTTGTTTTTTTCTTTTGAGGGCCTCTTTCAGCTCGCCGATTTCTTCGTCGATTTTCAGCAGGACCTCGCCGGTTTTTTTCCAATCAAAGCCGACCTTGGAGGCCTTTTTGGTCAGTTTGAAGGCCTGGAACAGCGCGGGGAGCGATTTTGGCGCCGAATCGAGGTACGATTCCCCCTTGTGTTTCTTGTTCTCGCCGGCCTTGATTTTGTCCCAGTTTGTCACCACCTGATCGGCGCCGGATACCTTCGTGTTTCCAAAAACATGCGGGTGACGCCGGACGAGTTTGGCCGAAATCTCGTTGATCACGTCATGGATATCGAATGTTTTTTCGTCGCTGGCGATTTGGGCGTGGAACAGCACATGCAAAAGGAGATCCCCCAGTTCTTCGCAGAGGTGCGGGTTGTTTTCGTTTTCAATGGCATCGAGCACTTCGTGGCATTCCTCGATCAACTGCGGGGCGATCGACTTGTGCGTCTGTTCGTGGTCCCACGGGCATCCGCCTGGGCCGCGAAGGATGGCCATGATTTCGACAAGTTGATCAAAAGGAGTGGGCATGGAGAAGAGATGAGCCACCCGTCGGAATCGAACCGACGACCTACTCATTACGAATGAGTTGCTCTACCAACTGAGCTAGGGTGGCGATTTAAGTTACTTCATTGTTTATGCAATCTCCGCCCCCAACCTCACTCGGACCGGTGGCGTTCGGTTGGGTCCCCCCAACTGAGCTAGGGTGGCGATTATGGCAACTCGGTTTCCCCCATTAAAAACTGGTCAATTCCGCGGGCGCATTTCCGTCCTTCGGCAATCGCCCAGACAATGAGCGAGGCGCCCCGTTTGGCGTCGCCGGCGGCAAAAACGCCGGGGACTGAAGTCATATAATCGGCGTTTACCTCCACATTGCCGCGGGGATCGGGCTTTAGTGTCAGTTCGGTTATGGGGCCTTTCTTTTCGGGGCCGGTGAATCCCATCGCCAAAAGCAGAAGATCAACTTCGAGTTCAAACTCACTGCCGGGAATTTCACCCGGTTTGGGAGGGTTCCCGTCGGCAGAGGGAAGCCATTCCAGCCGGACCGCGTGCAGTTTTTTGAGGACCCCGTTTTCACCGGAGAGTTTTTTGGTCATGACTGAATAGTCGCGCTCGCCCCCTTCGTTGTGCGCCGAAGAGGTCCGTAAAACCACCGGCCACTGAGGCCACGGATTGGTCGGGGCGCGCTGGTCGGGCGGTCGGGGGAGAAGTTCCAACTGCCAAATGTGAGCCGCTCCCTGACGGTGCGCCGTTCCCAGACAGTCGGCCCCCGTGTCTCCGCCCCCCAAAATGATGACTTTTTTCCCCTTGGCTGTGATCTGGTCGGCTATTTTGTCCCCCGCGTTCACCCGGTTTTGTTGGGTGAGATATTCCATTGCCAGAT
The DNA here is from genome assembly GCA_016207765.1 of Deltaproteobacteria bacterium. GTDB lineage: Bacteria > UBA10199 > UBA10199 > UBA10199 > SBBF01 > JACQOY01. The sequence continues at coordinate 4,357 of JACQOY010000021.1, forward strand.
GAACCCCTTTAAGATCCCGCCCCGGCACGGCCAGATCGCGCGCCTGTGTCGCCCCGGCGCAGAGGGCAACCGCGTCAAAGTCCTTGCGGACGGCGTTTACTGAAATGGCGACACCGATGTTGCTTGATGGCTTGAAGACAACTCCCTCGGCTTCCATCTGTTTTATCCGCCGGTCGATCCGCTCTTTTTGCATTTTGAAGTCGGGGATTCCGTAACGGAGGAGGCCGCCGATCCGGTCATCGCGTTCGAACACCGTCACTTTATGCCCCACGCGGGCCAATTGTTGCGCGCAGGCCAAGCCCGCCGGGCCGGATCCAACCACTGCCACCCTTTTTCCGGTCAATTTTCGGGGGGGTTGAGGAACAATCCATCCCTCTTTGAAGGCATGATCGATGATATGAAACTCAATGTATTTGATGGTGACCGGTTTTTCGTTGATCCCCAGAACACAAGCCCCTTCGCAGGGGGCGGGGCAGAGAAGGCCGGTGAATTCCGGAAAATTGTTGGTGGCATGAAGACGCTCAATCGCTTCGCGCCAGCGGTCTCTGTAAACCAGATCGTTCCATTCCGGAATATAGTTGCCGAGCGGACACCCCTGATTGCAAAAGGGGATGCCGCAATCCATGCATCGGGCCCCCTGCAGACGGAGTTTTTCCGCGGGAAATTCACGGTAGATTTCCTTGTAGTCGTGAATCCGCTCGGGAATCGGCCGCTCGGGCCAACTCTCGCGGGGATATTCCATGAAGCCTGTTATCTTACCCATAGATACGGTAAAAGCCTTATCTAATTAAGATGGCTTAAGTAAAGTATAAAGATATTTGTTGATGATTGGTCAAGGGTCGGGCTTGAGCCGCTCAAGGGGGCCCAATCGGCGCCACCCGCCCTATTTTAGGAGAGCCCCCTGTCCACTGACTTGCCCGCTGTAACTCGTAGAGCCTCATTCTAATGGCTGGCTTTTTATATTGAATTTCGCTAAGAATTTATCCCTTATACTTATATTTAAGCACTTAGTAACCTAAAAAACACTAGGGCATATGGCTCGCGAAAAACAAAAAAAAGAAACAACAACATCGAACGGCGCTACTTTGGGTTTTGAGCAAAAGCTCTGGCTCGCCGCCGACAAGCTTCGCAACAACATGGACGCGGCGGAATACAAACACGTCGTCCTCGGCCTGATCTTCCTCAAATACATCTCCGACGCCTTCGAGGAAATGCGCGCGAAGCTTATA
>JACQOY010000117.1 GCA_016207765.1 Deltaproteobacteria bacterium
CGTTATTCCTTCACCAAGCCCTCGCGGAATTACACAGCAAACACCCCTCCTCTCATGTTCCCGGAAAATAAAGAAAATATTTAAAGCCTAAAACGGAGAATGTCAAAAAAAATCAACCGGCATTTTGATTTTTATTTGGCGAGAATGTCCGCCAACTCCTCGTACAAATAAATTGCCGAGCGCACGGCGGACTCCCAATCGGCCAGATTAAGGCTTTCGTTTTCGGCATGGGCGTTGGTGTAGGGGTCTTCGACGCCGATGAGCAGAGCGGGAATGTTGCCAAGCTCCCGGGCAAACGGCTCCACAAAGGGGATGGAGGCGCCGCATCCCATGAAGACCGCATCGCGTCCGTATCCTTTCTTCAAGGCGCGGGCGGCGGCTGAAAACGCGGGATGATCAATGGAGGTGGTCCACGCGGGGGAGCAACTGACTGTGTGGAAGAAAACAGAAGCCCCCCACGGTGCGGTTTGTTTCAGATAATTGGTCAGGGCGGTGAGCGTTTCTTCCGGATCCATGTCGGGCACAATCCGGATTCCCACACGGGCCCAGGCCGAATTGCAGATGATGTTCCGCGCGTCTTTCCGGGAACTGGCCTGGATGGCATTCACGACGAGAGAGGGTTGACGCCAGAGGAGTTCGAAGGGGTTTTCCCCTTCGTTTGACAGAGGAATATCCCCGATGAGCCCCGCCTGTTTTTCGAGCGGTTCCCCCGTTTTGGGCAGTTTCCCCAGATGACTTCTTTCCGCGGCCGTCAGGGAGCGAACCTTTTTTGTCATTTCCGGAATGGCGATGACCCCTTTTTCATCGACAAGTTGCGAGAGCATTTTGGCCAGCGCCATGGCAGGGTCGGGAATCGGCCCCCCCCACATTCCCGAATGAAGGTCATGTGTCAGTGCGCGAACCTCCACATCCACCGCCACCAGACCGCGAAGGGAAGTGGTGATGGAGGGAATGCCGCAGTCAAAATTGCTTGTGTCGGTCAGGATAATGGCATCTGCGGAGAGTTGATCCTTGTATTTGTTCAAAAAGGCGCCCAGGTGTTCACTGCCGGTTTCTTCCTCCCCCTCAACGATGATTTTTACGTTCAAGGGAAGGGCCCCTTGTCCGGATTTGCCGGAGGCCCTAATCCACGAATCGACTGCCGAGGTGTGAATGATGATTCCCCCTTTGTCATCACCGGTCCCACGGCCATAGAGTCGGCTGTTTCTTTCCACCGGTTCAAAGGGGGGCGAATCCCAGGCCTCTTCATCTCCTGCCGGCTGAACATCATGGTGGGCATAAAGCAAAACGGTGGGCAAAGAGGGGGAGATGATCACCTCGCCGAAAACGGCCGGAGGGGCGCCCTTGATTTCCAGAAGCTTGACCGTGTTGAATCCCCGTTTCTTCAAGATCGCCGCGGTGGCGATGGCGCTGTCGCCCAGGGTTTCGGTGGGAAAACCGGGAAACGAAACGCTGGGGATTCGGACCAGACTTTTCAAGTCTTCGAGATATTCGGCTCTGTGTTTTAGAAAATAGGCCAAGGTTTTTTCAACATCCATAGCCGCTAGATATCAGATTGTTGTTTCCTTGCAACCTTCGAGTGGCGTTGATAGAAAACCACCATGCGCGTGGTACAAATTCCCACCCTGTTCGACAATTACACCTATCTGGTCATTTGTGAAAAGACCGGCGTCTGCGGCATTGTCGATTCGCCCGATGCGGAGGCTACTTGGAAGGTGATCCAAAAGGAGGGATGCGATCCGGCGGCCATTCTCTCGACGCATCACCATTTGGATCATGTCGGCGGCAATACCGATCTGGTCCGTCGGAAAAAAATGGCTGTTTATGGCGGGACAAATGATTCCGGTCGTATTCCCGAACTCACCCGTCCAGTCAAAGAGGGAGATACGGTGCAAGTGGGGAGCACTGTCTTTAACATTCTGGATATTCCCGGTCACACGCGCGGGCACATTGCGTACGTCGCCATCAATGAAATCCCCTCCCCCCTTGGGGGGGACCCCATAAAGAGGGACCATTTACATGGGGGTCAGGGAGAGGGGGCGGTTTTCTGCGGCGACACCCTCTTTGCCGGCGGGTGCGGACGACTGTTTGAAGGGACGCCTCAGCAGATGGTCGAATCGCTCACCAAACTCAAAAACCTACCCGACGGTACGAAGGTTTATTGCGGCCACGAATATACGCAAAAAAATCTGGAATTCGCCAAAACCCTCGAGCCAAATAACAAGGCGCTTCAACGGAAATATGAAGAGGTGTTAAAAAAGCGGGAGCGTGGCGAGGCCACGGTTCCAACAACGATTGGGGAAGAGAAGAGCTACAATCCATTTTTACGATGGGACTCGCCGGAGTTGATTGGAAGTTTGAAAAAAAAGGAGACGGGTTTAAAACAGGATCCGGTGAGCGTGTTTGCGGCGGTGCGTGCTTTAAAGGATCGATTTTAGGCAATGTGACAGCGGGTGACGCCTTCGGTGTGGCTCCCGATGGCACGCAGGTCGGAGGCAAGAAATCTGTAATTGGGGTCTGTAGCATTTCGACGACCGAGTAGCAGCGGGAGACCCGCAGGCGGCAGGACCCGCTGTCACGAATTTACCGGTTATATGACTCAAAAATTTCCCCTCTTTGTCAAACAGGACTGGGATGGTTTTTTCGGCCTCGCCATCGACAATCTCATCCAGCTTTTGCTGATTGTCATCCTCTGTATCGACATCTGCGGCTTTCCCCCCGAGCTTGTCTTCGGCAAAATCCTTCCCGCCGCGGCGTTGTCGATTTTGTTCGGCAACATTTATTACTCCTGGCAGGCGCATCAGCTCGCCAAAAAAACCGGCAGATCCGACATCTGCGCCCATCCGTACGGCATCAACACGGTGAGCCTGTTTGGATTTGTCTTTTTTGTGATTCTACCCGTTTATCAGCAAACCAAAGATTCCAATTTGGCCTGGCGGGTCGGAGTGCTCGCCTGTTTTTTGTCCGCCCTTATCGAAATTGCCTTAAGCTTCTTTGGCGCCTGGATCCGCAAAGTAACGCCGAGGGCGGCCCTCTTGTCGGCGCTGGCGGGGATTGCCATCACGTTCATTGCAATGGATTTTGCCTTCAAGACCTTTGCGCGCCCCGTGCTTGCCTTTGTGCCCCTTTTCATCATCCTTCTTACCTACTTTGCCAAAAAGAGGCTTCCCTTCGGCATCCCCGGCGGATTTTACGCCGTGACGATCGGCACCATTATTGCCTGGGCCGGGGGATTCATGGATGCCTCAAAGGTCAGTAGCGCGGCAAGTGAGCTGGGATTTTTCTTTCCATCGCCGGCGGTGACCGATCTCTGGTCGGTCTTGAAGCCGCCGTATCTTTATTCGTATCTTTCCATCATCATTCCGATGGCGCTGTTCAATGTGATCGGATCGCTTCAGAATGTGGAATCAGCCGAGGCGGCGGGTGATTCGTATCCGACGCGCAATTGTCTGATCGCCAACGGGATTGGATCGGTGGTCGCCTCCTTTCTGGGAAGCCCCTTTCCGACAACCATCTACATCGGTCATCCGGGATGGAAAGAGCTGGGGGCGCGGGCGGGGTATTCCGTTTTAAACGGAATTTTCATCACCCTCATCTGTTTTTTGGGTGCTGTTCGGCTGGTGTTGGCGGTGATGCCGCTGGAGGCGGGGATCGCCATTGTGTTGTGGATTGGCATTATCATCACGGCGCAGGCGTATCAGGCAACGCCCGCGCGTCATGCCCCGGCGGTGGCGATCGGCCTTGTTCCGGCGCTGGCGGCATGGGGGTTGATGCTTATTCAGGGGACGCTTTCAGAGGTGGGAGCGACACTGGCGCAGATCGGCGATCAGAATTTCATCCAGACTTATTCTGTCAAAGGTATTGTGGCGCTCAATCAGGGTTTTATTTTTACCTCGATGATATGGGCGGCGATTTCGGTCTTTCTCATCGAACATCAATTCAACAAGGCCGTTTATTGGGCGCTTGTCGCGGCGGTCCTTTCATTTTTCGGCGTCATTCACGCCTACACCCTTTCGGGAAACGATGTACTCACCCACTACGGCTGGGCCGTCGGTATTCCTTACGCCGTTGGTTATCTGGGGGGCGCGTTTCTCTTTTTCATCGCCCGGTATTTTCGCCCTTAATCTTTCCTGCCCGAAAGAAAATAACTAACTGAAATTATTATATAATAATCCACGCAACTTTTTAACAAATACGCCGATAAAGGAAAGGTATGGCCTATACCTTTCCTTTTAACCTCGCCGACGTGTTGGATGAACAATGGATCGGAAAAAAATGGAACGACGTCGCCCCCGGACTAAAACGGGTGGACGCCGTTTCCGAATCACACGGCGGTTTCGACGCGGAAATCCGCGAACTGGTGGATGAAACGGTCAATGAGTTGGAGGCGCTTTATGAGGCCGACCTCGACTCGTCGGAGGACAACGGCGGCTACGGGAATGAGGAAGTCCACCGACCTGTCCGCTGATGAAAAAAGACAAAAAACTTGTTTTCTCATTCAAAGTGCCCCAGAGTATACTAAATGAAGGAAACCGGATTTACCGGCTATTTTGAAAGGGAGGTCTTGCGCAAGCGGCCTTACCTTAAAAAAGAATGGTGCGCGAAGATTGTGCAAAATCCGTTGCGTTTTGAGAGGCAGGAAAAAAATCGTTTTCGTTTTTGGGGAACGTTGCCCGAATTCGGAGGACGATTCTTAAGGGTTGTCACTCTTGACGACAAAGCTGACAATCCATAACGCTTTTTTTGACCGGGGGTTTAAGCCATGAAACTTCAATATTATCCGGAAACCGATTCCTTATATATCGATTTGAATTCAAAACCGGGTTCTGAAAGCAGGGAAATTTCAGCAGGCGTTGTTTTGGATTATGATGAGGAGGGGGACCTGGTTGGGATAGACATAGACAATGCCAGTCAAAAACTTGATTTAAAAGAGCTGATCTTGAACAAATTGCCCCTCGAATCCCAAACGCTGACGGCATAGCTTGTAACACACCCCCAGCAACCGCGCCGGCATCCAGAAGATCATTCAAAATAGCGGTTATCCGGTTATCCCCCCTCGACAATCCGGTCGAGTGGAACACCCTGCCGAGTCCTTATCCCTTCACCGAGGTGTATGTGGTGTGGGAGGAATAACCGGTTCAAACCGGCAATTCGCGAATATTCGCGAATATTCGCGAACAATATTGACTTCCCGAGTCTTTCCATCTATGCTGGTGCGGCGTGAAAAACAGAAAAAATCTTCTGGCGGCTATCCGGGAAGGGGAAGGACTCTTTCAGGAATTCAAACAATCCCCGGAAAAGATCGATCGTCCCATGACGGCCTTTGCCAATACCGAGGGGGGAGTCATTTACCTGGGGGTTGACGACAATGGGAACCCTGGTTCGTTCAGGCTGACAAACCGCATTCGGGCACAAATTGAGGATACCGCCAAAAACATCGATCCGCCTGTGTCCATCAGCTGTATCGATCTCGGCAAAATTGCGGCGGTTATCGTCAAAGAGGGGGAAGATAAACCCTACAAGTGTTCGGATGGTTTTTTTATCCGTGTGGGGGCCACCAATCAGAAACTGAGCCGCGATGAAATTTTAAATCTGGCCGTCCGCTTTAACCGTCTCCGTTTTGAGACCCTGCAAAATACGACTTTTGGCTACCCCGGGGATTTTTCGAGGGAGAGGCTCAATGAATTTGTCCGCGATTCAAATCTGGAGGCGGTTTCAAAAGCCATGGGAACCGAAAGTTTTCTGGCATCCCTTGGCTTATGTGAAACGCAAAAAGGAAGGGTGCTCTTTAATCATGCCGGCATTTGTTTTTTTGCGACAAACGTCCAAAAATTCATCCCCCAGGCAACCGTCAATTACACCCGCTACCAGGGAACCACCAAAGCCCATGTGGTTGATCGGATGATTTATGCCGGCACGCTTCCGCAACAGCTCGATCAAGTGCTCAAGAAGCTGACCTTTGACATTCCTGTGGGCTACCGATTGGCAGACGCCCAAACGAGGCTGGAACAACCCCATTATCCCCCACGGGCCCTCGAAGAGGCGATTATCAACGCCCTTACCCACCGCGACTATTTTGAAACCGGGGCGGAAATCATGATCGATTACTATGCCGACAAAATTGAAATATCAAATCCCGGCAGTCTTCCCGGGCATCTCCAGATTGAAGAACTCCGGAACCGTTCCCTTCGACGCAATCCGGTGATTGCCGAAATGTTTTACCGGCTCAAAAAAGGGGAAAAACTCGGCTCCGGCATTGCCCGCATGAAGGCGCTCATGAACGAATGGAAACTGCTTCCGCCCCAATTTGAGTCGAAAGGGGGATTTTTCTCGGTTACCTTTGTAGGCCCCAAACCGGTCATCGCCGAAGAAAAAAGGGTGACTCTGCCCGACAGGCCCAGGTTATTTGTGGAAATGCAAAATCAGATTCCCGAGCCGTTCACGGCACGCACCTATGCAGAAAAGCTGGCCGTCACCCAGCGAACAGCGCAAAAAGACCTGGAAGTTTTATTGAAGAAGGGCATCCTGCGCAAAGAAGGAAAGGGGAAAAATACCCGTTACCGGTTTATGTAAGCTTATTCACTGCTTGCGGCCAGCGGTCAGATTTTTTAATATTTTAACCCCATATCCAAAGGAGACACCCATGAAACCAACAACCCCACTCGCCATGCTTTGCGCCCTGTTTGTTTATTCCTCCACCGTCTTCGCCTTCACCCTCGACGAGGCCAAGGCGGATGCCAAGGCCTGCATAGAGCAAAAATCCAACGACCAGTGCAAGGCCGACCTTTCGGCCAAGTACGGCCCGCCGACCGAAGACACGGCGAGTCACCTCACCTGGAAGAGTCTCCCCTCCGATCAACCCGGGCAATGCATCCGAATTCAGCTGTTAAAAGGGACCAACACCGTTCAGGCCGGCACGCCGCGGATGGTGCCGTGTCCGTAGTCTGCAAAGATGTTTCTTGAATTTCAGGGTCGGTTTAATAATTTCAGGTCTTGATCCAATAATAAAATGATTCATCAATCCGGAAATTACGCCCGTAAAGAGATCCGTGAGAGAAAAGACCGGTTGCGTCGGATGGGAACTCGAAGGGCCATCGACGATCTTGAGGATCTTCTGCGCATGAACCGTTTTTTTGCCGGTGGGTTACCCAGGCCGTTCCCGGTGGGCTATTCCAGGCTCCTGCGTCCGCGCCATCCGCGATGATTTCTTCCAAGGCAAAAAAAA
>JACQOY010000123.1 GCA_016207765.1 Deltaproteobacteria bacterium
AAAAACGTAGGTGCTGGGAAGAAGACGGGACACAACCTGCACCGGCGGCGGAAGAACCGACAACGGATAAAAAATGGCGGAGATCGGCTGAACCAGAAAGGGAATCCCCCAGATAAGCGCCTCCACGGCATGGCCCCACCGGATCAAAAGCCCGGAGGTAAAAACCCCCATCGCCCAGCCGAAAAAGAGCAGATTGGCCATGAGGGGAATAAGATAAAAACCGTTCATCCCCACAAGATTGAAATGATAAAGACCAAACGCAATCACGGCGAGAATTGCGGTAATCATCAGGATCTTGCCGGCGCCGTAAATAAAGGTGGCGGTCAGCCATTCCCAGATTTTAAGCGGCGAGACCAAAAGGTTGACGATGTTTTGCGTCCAAATATCCTCGACAATGGAAATGCTCACCCCCTGCTGGCTCCGGTAGAGGACATCCCAGAAAATCATCGCGTTGATGAGAAAAATAATGATTTTGGAAACTTCAGTCTGGGCCAGGCTCTGGATGTAGAGGGTCAAAAAACCCCATACCAACAGCTCCATCACCGGCCAGAAAATGACCTCAAGCGTGCGGGAGACGCTCCGTTTGTGCAGATAAAGGTAACGGAGAATCATGGCGTTGATGCGTGAGATCGACTCGTTCATAAGATCAAATCCCCATTTCTCACAATCTTGATAAAGACCTCCTGCAGACTCCCACTCTTGAAAGTTCTCTTCACCTCTTCCGCCGGACCCTCGGCGATTTTTTTCCCCTGATGGATAAAAAGAATCCGGTCGCAGAGCTCTTCCACCTCCATCATGTTGTGCGAGGTGTAAACAACGCCGATTCCCTGCTCCTTCTGGATTTTTTTGATCACCGAGCGGACCGTATCGGCCATTTCGGGGTCGAGGCTGGCGGAGGGCTCGTCCAGCAAAAGAAGCTCCGGATCGTTCAGCAGGCATTTGCAGAGATTGAGCCTCGTTTTTTCCCCCGCAGACAAGGCCCCGGTCACACGGTTTTTCAGATGGGAAATTTCAAACAGATCGAGAAGCGATGCGATTTTTTTGGATGCCTCCGGCACGAGGTAGAGTTTCGAAAAAACAGTCATCACCTCATGAACCTTGAGGTTGGCCGGAAGGTTCACATAAGCGGAGGAAAAATTGAGCCGCTTGGCAATGCGGTGACGGTCCTTGAGCGGCGAAAGGCCGAAAACCGAAACTTCCCCCGTGGTGGGAGTCAAAAGCCCAAGAAGAACATGAATGGCGGTTGTCTTTCCCGCGCCGTTGGGGCCCAAAAGCCCCAAAATTTCTCCCCGTTTCAAGTGAAAGGAAAGATTGTCGAGAGCCAAAATGTCGGGGTACCGCTTGCAAAGAGCCCTAACGGTTACCAGATTGTCGGTCATCTTCCTGTTTTTACCCTATTTTTGGCCGATTTTCACCCTTTTCTTTTAAAGAGCGCTTTGCTAAAAACTCGCATGCCCTTTGATATCCATCAGCTCATTGAGGCGAGAGAAGGGGAAAACTACACCCTCCATTCGAATCATATCAATCCGCAGTTCGCCAAGGTTTTAAAGACCATCGGTTTCGACAAAGTCTATACGAAGGCAAAAGGACCCTATCTCTACGACAAAGAGGGAAATGAATATCTCGATTTCCTCTCCGGCTACGGCGTTTTCGCCATCGGCCGCAACCATCCGAAAATCAAATCGGCGCTGAAAGAATTCATCGACAAAGACCGCGCCAACCTGGTCCAGATGGAAGCCCCTCTCCTTTCGGGGCTCCTGGCTGAAGGCCTGATCAAACGGGTGAATCAGGACGGGATCGATACGGTGTTTTTCAGCAACTCGGGCACCGAGTCCAACGAGTGCGCCATCAAGTTCGCCCGCGGGGCCACGGGACGCAAGAGAATCCTGTTTCTCCATCACGCCTTTCACGGCCTTTCAACCGGAAGCCTTGCCCTAAACGGCAACACCGAATTCCGCGAGGGGTTCGGCGATCTTCTCCCCGGCTGTGAAATGATCAGACAAAACGATCTCTCGCGCCTCGAAGACGAATTGAAAAAGAAAGATGTCGCCGCGTTTATTTTTGAGCCGATTCAAGGCAAGGGAATCTACATCCCTGATGACGATTATCTCCCCCAGGCCCAAAGTTTGTGCCGCAAACATGGAACACTCACGATCGCCGATGAGGTGCAAACCGGCCTCGGCCGGACGGGAAAATGGTTCGGGTTCGAACACTGGAATCTCTCGCCCGACATCATTACCGTTTCCAAATCCTTGTCGGGCGGAATGGTCCCCGTCGGCGCAACGCTCACGCGACGGGGCATCTACAACAAGGTTTTTTCCCGCATGGACCGGTGCGTTGTCCATTCATCGACTTTCGGGCAGAACGATCTTGCCATGGTCTGCGGCCTTGCAACTCTTTCAATCATTGAAGAGGAAGGGTTGGTTGAAAAGGCCCGAATTCGGGGCGAAGAAATTGTCGAGGGGCTCAAAAAACTCGATGCAAAGCATGAATGGATCAAGGAAGTTCGCGGCAAGGGTTTGATGATCGGGATTGAATTCGGCAAACCATCCTCCCTCAAGAAAAAAATCCAGTGGAACATGGTCCATCAAATCAACTCCGGCCTCTTCGGCGAGTTGATCGTCATGCCGCTTTTGGCCAAACACCGGATCTTGACCCAGGTCTCGGGCCACGAACAGGATGTGGTGAAGATTCTTCCGCCGCTGGTCATTGAACCGGGTCATGCCGCCCGCTTTGTCGCCGCCCTCGACTCGGTTCTCGAAGAATGCGGCCAAATCGCCGGCCCGATGTGGGAAATGGGAAAAAACCTCGTCAAACAGGCCATCGCCGACAAAAAAGCCGCCGCCGTCCGAGTTAATCCTTGACACGGTTTGGCATTTGTCATACACTGTATGACAAATGCGTATCAACGCCCGCATCGACGACGAATTGGCTTCAAAGGTGGTCTTTCTTGAAAAAGAAACGGGGTTAAGCCTGACCGGCCTTATCAAGAAATCGCTCACCCTTTTTTATCAGCAAAACCAAAAAGCGCCTGGAAATCCGCTGGATATTCTCGAGGAAACCGGTTTTATCGGCTGCGCAAAAGGGGGCCGAAATCTCTCGACGGACTATAAAAAGCATCTCCTAAAGGGGATATCCAAAAAACATGGTGATCGCTGACACCGGATTTTGGTTGGCCCTGGCCAACACCAACGATAAATTTCACCGCCGGGCCAAAGAGGCCCTCAAAGGTTTAAAGGTCCCCCTCATCACCACCTGGCCCGTAATGACGGAAACCTCCCATCTTCTCCTGGGTAAGCTCGGCATCCTTTCCGCGCTGAATTTCATCAAGAGCTGGCAAAAAAACGCCTTCCAGATTTTCGATCTGGCCGAAAAGCATCGGGAAACCGTCTACAAACTGATGAAAAAGTACGCTGATTTGCCGATGGATTTAGCCGATGCCTCGCTTGTCATCCTGGCCGAAGAACTGGAAGAGGGCCTCATTCTCACCACCGATCAGCGGGATTTTCTGACCTACAGATGGAAAAGCCACAAGCCTTTTAAAAACCTGTTGCTGGAATAGGACAACCTCATCAATCGCTTACTTTTAAAATGGTTTTTACCAATCAATTCTTTGCCGTGATGTGTTCGGAATCAACGTGCCGACAAACTTGAACAGGCCCGAGTGCCGATTTTCCCGAAATTCCCTTTTGGCCACCCGTGCGGTCACCCTCCCCTCGTCGGTTCCATGGATGAATTCCACTTTTTCGAGGTCCACATAATTAAGATCGATGGTAAACAGGCCCCGGCTTCCAAAACTGCCGAAAATTTCAACCTTGTCGAAATTCTCAACAATCAGGTTGGCCGAATTTCGGGCCTTTCGGATGCTGAAAGAAAAACCGGGATAAAAAACCAGCTCTTTGGCGATCTGGCACATCCCTTGGTCCCAGGCGGAAAAACCGGCCCCCTTGTTGATGGGAAAGCGGACCTCCGAATCGGAAAAAGAGACCAGCCAGGAGGTCTTCCCCGCACGATCTTTGCTCAACGTCACCGAGGTAATTTTTTTGGGAAAATCGGGGGTCGTAAACACCTTTGCGGCCAGCAAAACATCCGTGATGCCGGGTGGATTGACGGTCAACGGAAGCCTTTGGGAAGGAATTTTCTTTTGCAACAGGAACAGGAGCTGAAAAAACTGTTCCAATTTGGTTTTTTGGGGGATTGTGTCGAAGATATTCCGAAGGCTTTGACGGTAATCGTCCGAATCCTCCCAAATGGGCACGTCTAGAACCTTCTGCAAAGAGTCAAGCGCGTCGGAAATTTTCGGGATATCGGCCTTCAACACCGGCGGTGGAGATAAATCGGCGCCGGGGCACCTCTCGTCCGCCAAAAGAACCGACGAGGATAAAAGCCGGCAGACCGACAGGACCAATAAAATATTGATTTTAGTCTTGATTGCCGTCATAAAGACCTTTTACTCGTCTCCATGGTTAAAGAGTCATTTAAGCGAATCTTTTGGACCTCCGCAATAACATTCGCGGCCTTTCTTCTTTTTGTTTTGCCGGCTCATTCCGGCGAGCCGTCTCAAGACAAACCAAAAAAAGGAAACCCCCTCTTCAACTATTTCAAAGACCGCGAGATTGATGTCTTTCCCATCCCGGTCTGGGAATCGCGGCCGGACGAAGGAAACACCTACGGCCTTATGCCGGTGGTTCTGATGTCGGACCACGACAAGGAAATCAAGGCCATTTTTGCCGCCATCGGCCAGTACAACAGCGTGGCCAAGTTTAGCGGCGCCGCCCTCGCCTATTTCTATCCCAAAGCGGACCAGGCGATCGAAATCTACGCCGAGGTGGCCCAGAAATATTTGAGGAATGTGGAGTTCCATTTTCTCGATCCCTCTTTTTTCGACCGCCAGCGGCACCACCGCAAATTTCATTTGGAGGGAAATTTCGTCTACCTCAAAACCCCCTTCGGCCGTTTTTTCGGTCTTGGACCCCAAAGGATTGAAAGCAACCAGAGCAATTTCACCGGTCGAAATTTTCTGCTCGACACCGCTTTCGGGTATTACTTTCTCAAAAACATCAGGGCCGAACTGGCGGTAAGATTCCACACCACCGATATTCTCGACCGGGCGATTGAGGATATCGACGACACGCTCGACCGCTACGGGGGGCTTCCCAACGTGGTTGATTCGACGAATTTGATCAACGAATTCGCCTTCGTTTTCGACAACCGGAAGGACAAGGAATATTCCACATCGGGCTCGAAGGTGAGGCTCGCCTGGTTTATTTCGAACAAGGCCCTGGGAAGCGACAAGAATTTTCAGGGGTGGAAACTTGAGGCGATTCAGCTGATCCCGCTCATTAAAGACCGGTGGATGACCGCCCTGCGATTCAACTTTCAGGAGGTTTTTGGAAACAGGACCCCTTTCTTCGAACTGAGTTCTTTGGGGGGAGCCGACGAATTTCGCGCCTTCACGCCGGGACGGTTTGTCGATCAGGGGAAAATCATTTTTCAGATGGAGCACCGGATCAAGGTCTTCGATTGGAAACTTTTCGGCATCCCCTTCGAGATTCACACTGATCCGTTTTTCGAGGTGGGGCGGGTCTTCAACACCGTTTCGCACCTTGGCTTCAACTATTGGCAACCGGTGGGAGGGGTCGGCTTTCGCCTGTTTGTCCCCCCCAATATCGTTGGACGGCTGGATGTGGCCGCCGGCTCCGATGGCGTGGAGATCTACACCGAGCTAGGATATCCGTTTTAGATATTCGATGGCCTTTTCTTTTTGATAATCCGAGAGCGGCGGCTGTTCCTCCCCCTCTTTTTTCGGATGTTCCTTTTCCAATTCTTCCGTGTTGAGAAGCACATCGGGGGTGATCCCCTTTCCTTCAATCGACCGTCCCTTCGGGGTATAATACTTTGCAATCGTGATTTTGAGGGCCGCTTTGTTCCCCATGTCGAGAATGGTCTGAACCGATCCTTTGCCGAACGACTGGGTCCCCATTACCTTGGCCCTCTTGGTATCCTGCAGGGCCCCAGCCACAATCTCGGAGGCCGAGGCGGAACCGTGATTCAGAAGAACAACCATCGGCAACTCCTCGTAGGGGCTGTCGGCGTGGGCCTCCTTCACCTCAGCTTTGGTATCGCCGCGCCCCTTGGTGGAAACAATCGTTCCACCGCTCATAAAGACATCCGAAATCGACACTGCCTCGGAGAGCAAACCGCCCGGGTTGTTCCTTAAATCAAGTACAACCCCTTTGAGCGAACCGCCCGATTTTTCCTTCAGATCGTTTAGCGCCTTGATCAAACTCTCGGTGGTCTGTTCCTGAAAACTGGTGATCCGCACATAGCCGTATCCCCCCTCGACGGCTTCATGCTTGATGCTCACCACCTTGATGATGTCCCGAACGAGGGTGAAATCGCGCGGCTCGTCAAAGCCCTCGCGCCAGATGGTCAAAATCACTTTTTTCCCCTTCGAGCCGCGCATGGCGTGAACGGCGTCAACAAGGTTCATTTCCTTGGTCGCCCGGCCGTCGATTTTGAGAATCCGGTCGCCGGAACGGATGCCGGCTTTGAACGCGGGAGAGTCTTCAATGGGGGAAACAACCGTCAAGACGTCGTCTTTCACCGTGATTTCGATACCGATGCCGCCGAACTTCCCGGTCGTGTCGGACTTGAACTCTTTATAAAGGTCGGGAGGGAGATAGACGGTGTGGGGATCGAGCGAGGCCAGCATGCCGCGGATGGCCCCGGCGATCAGTTCCTTTTCATCCACCGCCTCCACATAGTTTTTGTCGACGATTTCGATGATGCGGGAGAAAACCTCCAGTTCCTGGTAGATCTTGTCGCCCAACGCAGACGCTCCCCTGAGGGTGATTCCGGCAAAAAAACCGGCGCCGACAAGAAACATGGAAAAAAGAACGAAGCGAATTTTGTTTTTCATGGTTTTCATGATATGTTTTTCAAGATTGTGTTGGCAACCCCTTCCGCATCCAGTCCGTAGTGTTTGAGCACCGCCAAGTAATCCCCCGACTGGCCGAATTGATCGTCGACCCCCACCCGAATGAGCCGTGCAGGCGCACGGGCCGTCAGAACCTCCGCAACCGCGGAACCAAGCCCTCCGATAACGGAATGTTCCTCCACGCTGGCCAAAAACCGGTGGCGGGCCGGCATGGCGGCAATGAGTTCCTCATCAATCGGCTTTACCGAGGCCATATTCACCACCGTGGTTGAAATTTTTTTCTCTTCGAGCTTTTTGGCCGCTTCAAGGACAATAGAGGTCATATACCCCGCCGTAAAAACACACAGATCCGATCCCTCGCGCAAAATATTCCCCTTGCCGATACGGAACTGATACGAGGCAGCATCGAAGAGAACCGGACTCTTGGCCCGCGAGAGGCGCACATAACAGGGACCGTCGGTCTTCACGATCTCCTCCAGTACCTTTTCTGTTTCCACGCCGTCGGCCGGCACAAAAACCTTCACCCCGGGAATCACCCGCATGACGGCGATATCCTCCACCGTTTGGTGGCTGGCGCCGTCTTCACCGACCGTTAAACCGGCGTGCGTGGCGCAAACCTTTACATTCAGGTGCGGATAGGCGGCCGACTGGCGGAACGGCTCCCAAGCCCGGCCGGTGGCAAAGATGGCGAAGGTGGAGACAAACACTATTTTGCCGCTGGCGGCCAAACCGGCGGCGGTTCCCATCATGTCCTGTTCGGCCACCCCCATGTTGAAAAAACGGTCGGGAAATTTGGCCGCAAACACCCCTGTCTTGGTGGAACAGGAGAGATCGGCGTCGAGGACGACGATATTCGGGTACTTGTCGCCCAAATCGGCCAGCTTCTTTCCATACGCTTCTCTTGTTGCTATTTCGGCCATAAATTTTTGGGCGAACACAGGGGTTCGCCCCTACCCTCTTTTTAATTCCCGCATCGCGATTTCCATTTCCTCGTCCGTCGGCGCCACGCCATGGTACTTCGGTTTGTTTTCGAAAATGGTGACCCCCTTGCCCATGATGGTTCGGGCGACAAGGACGGTCGGTTTTCCCTTAACTTTCTCGGCCTCATCGAGGGCCTCCACAATCTCCTTCATGTTGTGGCCATCCACGACAATGACATGCCAGTTGAATGCCTCGAATTTTTTGTCCAGCGGATGGACATCCTTGATGTTTTTGACAAATCCGTCAATTTGAATGCCGTTGTAGTCCATCAATGCCACCCGGTTATCGAGTTTGTAATGCCCCGCCGCCATCGCCCCTTCCCACATCATCCCCTCCTGCGCGCCGCCGTCCGATTCGAGCGAATAAACCCTTGAGGGGCGTTTGTCGAGCCTGGCCGCCAAGGCCATGCCGTTGGCGACACTCATTCCCTGTCCCAGCGAGCCGGTCGACATTTCGATCCCCCATTCGATATTCCGTTTCGGGTGTCCCTGAAGACCGCTTCCCAATTTTCTTAAACCCCACATCTCTTTTTCCGGGATGAACCCCGCCCGGATGAGACAGGCATAAAGGGCCGGCGCGGTGTGCCCCGCCGACAAGACAAAACGGTCGCGGTCGGGCCACGAGGGATTTTTGGGATCAAGCCGCATTTTGTAGAAATAGAGAGCCGCCAGCATGTCAATGCACGACAAGGGTCCGCCGGTATGGCCGCACTTGGCATGGTGAACCATTTTAAGGATCAGCACCCTCAATTCGTGGGCGATTTCTTCAAGCTCTGCGATGGAGGGTTTTTTCATAAAAACCAGCCGCAAAGCGGCGGTGAGGGGGAGGCTCCAGTGGCTTTGCCACTGGAGGGGGCGACGCGAGCCCCTACAAACAGCCACGCTACCATAGGGTTGAATGGGCATTCAATCGAAAATTCCGCGTGCAGGCCGGACTTTCCCTCACCCGATTTCCACCTTAGTCACGGCGGGGATATCGCTCCCCAAAAAATACCGTCCCACCCGACTGACTCGTTCCGGCGCATCGGTGCAAAACAGCTGAGTCTGTCCGGCCCGGCCTGAGGTTTGTTCGAGATGCAATTCTTTGAGTGTTTTCTTGAGCGCACCAGCCGTCTCTGTAGCCGAATCAACAATGGAGATGTTTGAGCCGAGAACCTCGGAAATCGCCTTTTTGAAAAGGGGATAATGAGTGCATCCTAAAATAAGCGTATCCACTAAATCGGGGGCTTTGCCTCCGGCGCCCGGAACAGCACCCCCGGTGCCCCAAGTGTCGGAGTCTCTGACTCCGACCCCGTGCCCCCCGCTCGCTCGGACTGGCAACCCCACAGGGGGGCTACTTCGTTGAGCCAGATCCTCGCTCACCCCATTCCCCTTGAAGTCCGCCAGATAGGTTTCAAGAATTTTTCGGACAATCTCCCCTTCACACCATCCTTCTTCGGCCAGCCCCACCAAAAGCGGGCAGGCCAAGGCCCTCGTCTTCACTGCGGCGTCGAGTTTGGCAATCGCCCGCAGATAGGCCTGCGACTTGATTGTTCCCTCGGTGCCGATAACCCCAACCTGTTTGTTCTTTGTCTGTGAAACCGCCGCTTTCGCCCCCGGCTCAATCACACCGATGACGGGAACCCGAAAGTAGTTTTGGATCGAATCGAGACCGTAGGCGGAAGCGGTGTTGCAGGCGATGACAATCGCCTTCACCCCTTTTTCCAAAAGAAAGAGGGCGTTTTGGATGGTAAACTTAAGAACTGTTTCGGGGGATTTGGTTCCAAAAGGAACCCTGGCCGTATCACCGAGGTAGATGATGTCTTCGGAGGGAAGATGCTTCCGGATTTCCTTGAGAACGGTCAAGCCGCCGATGCCCGAATCAAAAATACCGATCGCCTGGTGAGACATTAGTTAATGTGTTTGGCCGCTTTCTTGAGATTGATCTTTTTCAGGCTTTTGACGGTAATAACCTTTTTCGCCACCTTGTCGAGCGACTTCTCCAGCGTATCGAGCTTGCGTTCGAGGTGGCCAAGATCGTCCTTCGTGGGCACCGCCATTATCTGAAAAACAGCCTTCACATTGCGACGGATGCTTTTGGTCACTTCGTCTTTCGTGCGAATCACGGTGGATACCGCCCGGGCAAAGTGATCGCTGTCGAGCATTTCGTGCAACAGTTTCGATTTCATCAATTCGGACAAAATTTCGTCCTTGATATGTTCCCCTTTGATCAGGGCCTCATCAAAAAATTCCTTGAAGTTCATTGCTTAAAACCCTCCTTCACCCCCTCCGCTATCCCATTACTATTCGGACTGTCAATAAATAGTTACTATTGCGATCCTGTCTTCCGGTTTGCTATCCCCTCGGGGGGGCTTGAAACAACCCGCAATTCCCGGGACAAAGAATCGGAATAGCCCACCACACGGTTGCGTCCCTCGTCTTTGGCCCGGTACAGGGCGATATCGGCCGTATTGATCAGATCTTCTTCTCCCGAGGCGGTATCCGGAAAGGCGGAAACCCCAATACTGACGGTTAAGGAGGGGGGTCCCGGGGGAACCAAGCCGGAGGTTGTTGATCCGGGGATTAACGATCCCGACCGGTCCTGGATCAAACGCCTGAGCTTCTCCGCCACCAGCAGGGCTTCTTTCAAGCGGGTGTCGGCCAAAAGCACCACAAATTCCTCGCCGCCGAAGCGCGCCACTGTATCAACTTCGCGCAGATTTTCCGACAGGAGGCAGGCCAGGTTTTTCAACGCCTGATCCCCTTTAAGATGTCCATAGGTGTCGTTGAAGCGCTTGAAATAATCGACATCGATCATCAGCACCGAAACCGGGCGGATAAACCGCGTCGCCCGCTTCCACTCCATATGGAGCACCTGCTGGAAATGGCGGCGGTTGTGGACACCGGTCAATTCATCGGTAATGGAAAGCTCCTTGGTTTTCATGTAAAGGCGCGACCGGTCGTAGGCAATAGCAATCTGGTTGGCCACCGATTCCAGCGACTGCACGTCGGTCAAGGAAAAGGCCCCTTTTTTACTGTCACCCACATTAAGTACTCCCACCACTTCCCCGGAAGTAACCAGCGGGATGCTCAAAAACGAGCCCTCGGCTGTTTTTTCACCCTTGTAATGAAGGTATCTCGGATCGCTGGTGGTATCTTGAATATGGATGGTCCGTCCCGATTGGGCCACCATGCCGGAAATCCCCTCGCCAACCTTGAATTTAAGGCCATGAATGCGCGCATTATCGCGGAAACCGTGGGCGGCAACCACCTCGAGGCATTCGCGCCTTTCGTCCAGGAAAAGAAGGCTGAACTCGCGGTAATTAAGCGTTTCGGTCAGAATGCGGGTCACCGTGTGCAGGAGTTCCGAGAGCTCGAGGGTGGGGCTCAAGTTTTGCGAGGTTTGATAGAGAATTTTCAAGTCCTTCAACGATTCATGAAGTTTGCTGTTTGTCGATTCGATAATGGCCGCCTTTTCTTCCAGCTCCTTCTTGTATTTCAGGTTTTCATGGGCGGCGATCAGCTCCCGTTCCGTCTCGATTTTGCGCGCCTCAAGATCGGTGATTTTGGACAACATCCGGTTGAAACTCCCCGCCAGAACACCCAGTTCATCCACCGAGTCGACATCGGCCCGGACGAGAAAATTTCCCTCTTCGGCGATGCGCATCATATTCCTCAATTTTTGAAGGGGGCGATCCACAAAGATGCCGGTCGTCAGCATGACCAGAATGACTTCAACAAAAACAAGGAGAAGGACAAAGAGAAGGATAAGTTGGACCAGATTCAGCGCCGAAAGGAGCGTGACATCAAGAAGAGCGAAAATCAGAAGAAACAATCCCGTGACAAACAGGAGGGTAACCGTCGTGGCCAGCGCGATTTTCGCCCCCACACTGCGACGGAAAAAGGCAAGATTCATGGAAAAGACTATAGGCTGGCGGAATTTTGAAAGTCAAGATTGGGAGTTCTTGATTGGGTAGGAGGGGCCTCCGTGCCCCGAAAACAGGGCCGAAAGAAAACCCTTGGGCTCTGGCGCGGGGGCAAAGACTTTTTGGACTTAGTGGCCGGGACGCCGCTCCTACGGGTTTTTAAAAAGGAAAAGAGGGGGTCCGGAATCAGAAACCTGACTCCGAACCCCCTCTCCCGTTGGGGTGGAAAAAATTTGTGTTTAACCTAGCGCCCTTCGGGCACAAGAGCCTGTATGCTCCTTCGTCGCTGACAGGCTCTAGTCTCCTGTAAAAAGTGTCAAAATTTTAACACCAAATGGGTTATCTTTTACGCTCGGAGAGCTCCTCGCATAGGACCCCGGACGGGTCCGAAAACGGTTTTTGGTGCAAGGATTTTCGGAATAATCACACTTTTCAATCTTTGCCATTTCGTAATCAGGGGCACAAAGTTTTCGATATTCCTTTTGTGTCTGGCGTACCGTCGAATAGAAGTATTCACACTGCTCGCTTGTGGAGGTGCAGAGAACCTTATCAGAAACACTTGAAAATTCAGTACTTACCTTTTGATAAACCTCGAGGATAATATCCATTTTTTCCTTTAAATCGCCGCAACTGGTCGCTGAGGCTTCCGCATTAACCACCTCGTCTTGTCCCGTATCCGATTCTTCCGCCCAAACTCCTACGGGAGAGAGGATTATGGTCAGCACTATCATCAACACTCGGCTACTCCTCTTCACAAAGCCTCCTTCCACAAATAAACCGGCCTTTTATTAGTGCTAGCAAATTCAATGC
>JACQOY010000116.1 GCA_016207765.1 Deltaproteobacteria bacterium
CTCCAGAAGGGATGCTTGATCAGCTTTTCCTGAATGGGCTTGCTCAAAAGGTGGATCTTGTCATCGGGAAGCGCCAGCCGCTTTTCCAGAATGGATTTCCGTAATTCTTCTTTGGTCTGATTCATCGGCATTTGCAGAAAAAATCTTTAAAGGTTGCTGATAAGACCCCGGATGCAAGGCGGCCGACGAGACCCGACCGAGACGTACTTCAAGTACGTCGCAGGGAGCGGACGAGGAGGCCAACGTAGCAGATGGGGTCTTAGCGACAACCGTGAGTGACAAAAAAATCCCCGCCATAAGGCCGTTAGGACGGTTATTATTTTTGAACCCTGATATTGATCAGGTGGGAGCCATTTTACCCCTTTAGGCTTCCCTCCGCCTTGCGACGGAGGACATGCACACCAGGGCAAGAGACAGCCCCCATATTAATTCTATCGGTTCTAAAATAATGTAACCCCCCTCGCACCAGGCAGGGATTTTACATTCTTTCTTTTTTTAACTCCGGCTGGGCAACTTCCTTGCCGGAAAGCAATTCTTTAAACCGGGCAACCCACCCCCGGACCTTTTCCGAATGCCCACGTCTCTCGTTGAAGAGATCTTCCGCAATATTCAGCGCCGCCAAGATGGCGACGTTGGCCGTGGAGATCGCCTTTTTGCTTGTTACGATCTCGTGCATTCTCTTATTAACATAATCGGCCACTTTTTTCACCTGTTTTTCATCACCATCACTTTTGATGGTCAAGGGCTGGTTTAAAATCGTCAGGTCGTAGGATTTTTTCATGGCTTGGGAGGAAATATAGGGAAGAGGCTATTTTTTTGTCAAGCTATAAAGCGCCGGTTTTCAGATGTTTAAGCTAAGAGACTTGACAATCTCCTTTCGACTTAACAAACGCCATCCGCCGTACGGGATGTTTTTTAATTTGAACGGGCCGTAAGAGGTCCGTACGAGGGTGCGGACAGTGAGACCCACTTTTTCGCACATTCGGCGGATCTGCCGGTTGCGCCCCTCTTCCAGTTCGATCTTAAGCCAGACCGATTTGGGATTTTCCTGGACGATTTCCGCCAAAAGGACGGAGGCGCGTCGGCCGGAGCCCGGCTGGCCGTCATCGAGCATGACGCCGTGAATGAGACGTTCGATCTGGCGCGGCGTGGGACGAGGCTGGACCTTTACTTCGTACGTTTTGCGGACATGAAATTGCGGATGCGAGAGTTTTTGTGCAAGAGAGCCGTCATTGGTCAACAAAAGAAGCCCTTCCGAATCGTAATCGAGCCTCCCCACCGGTTTGAGGATTCCGAATTGCCTGGGCAAATAGTCGTAAACCGTTTTCCGCCCCTCCGGATCGTCACGCGTCACCATACACCGGCGCGGTTTGTGGAGCAAAACATAATGATAAGCCGGATGGGCAATAACCGGTTTGCCCCCGACAGTGATGCGCGAGGAATCGGCATCGACCTTGGTCCCCAAAACGGTGATTTTTTTGCCGTCAACGATCACCTTCCCCTGGGCGATCAGTTCCTCGGCGTGGCGACGGGAATAATGGCCGGACCGGGCAATGATTTTTTGGAGGCGTTCGAGGGGCATTTATTCTTTGTGGATTGTCTCCTCGACAGGCAGATTTTCCTCCGAAGCCGCCGGCAGGGCCGGAGCCGCCGGCGATTTTTCTTCTTCGTGAGCAAAAATGTTTTTTTCCAGATCACGCAAGCTTCGCAAGGAATTTTCCAAATCCTCGATCAGTTCGTGGGAACCCTCGTCCTCTCCCTCCAAGGCGGGCTCGTCATTCGCTTCCTCAAAGGAGGATTCGGTGATTTCATCAGCCCCTCCGGCTGGAGAGGGGCTTCCCTGATCGGTCAACTCCAGATCCTTCAAGGTGGGGAGATCCGAAAGGGATTGAAGCCCAAATATCTCAAGAAAGGCAACGGTCGTCCCGTAAAGAATCGGCCGCCCCGGTTCCTCGCTCCTCCCCACCACACGCACAAGATTCCGTTCCATGAGGGTTCTCAACACACTGCCGCTTTCCACTCCACGGATTTCCTCCACCTTGGCACGGCTCACCGGTTGCTGGTAAGCGACCATCGCCAATGTTTCAAGGGCAGGGGCGGAAAGACGGTTGGGAGGGGTTTTATAGAGGGCTTTGACAAAGGGCAACACCTCGGGCCGTGTGCGATACTGAAATCCTTTGGCCACCTCCACCAGCTCAAAACCGCGTCCCGGCGTCTCCAAAGATTCCCTGGTCATTTCAAGCAGACAGTCCCTGATTTCCCCCTTCGAAACCTCCTCCTTAAGCCGATTTTGCATCTGTTGGATCTGGGCCAAGGGGTCAATTTCAGGGGCAGGCAAAGCCCCCTCCACCCCGCGTTGCGGGGTTGGAGCCTCCCCCTCCATGAAGTGGTCCTTTAGGGCACCGCTCGCATTCGCTCGCTGGTTAATTCCTTGTTGTCCCACGCCGTCGATGATCTTTTTCAAGTCGGATACCGTCAAGGGTTCGGTGGACATAAACAACAACGATCCCAAAATTCCCCTCAATTCGTTTTTTTCCATAAACACTCCCTCTTATTGATACGATTCTTCGCCCGCCTTCACCGGCACCGTCGTCTCCTCCACCTCCATGCACCTTTTGATCCGGATCGCGCCGCGTTCTTCCATCTGGTAAATTTTGATCATCTTCAGCCGGGCCATTTCGAGGATGGCCAGAAAACTGACGACCAATTCCCCGCGGGTAATTTCCGAGACAAAAAGAGATTCAAACGGAAGGCTTTCGACATTTTTTAATTGTTCGAGAATCTCGTAGATACGGTCAGTCACCGAAATCCGGTCGGTTTCCACTTCGTGCGCCTTGTCTTTTGGCGCCTTTTTTAAAATTTCATGAAAGGCCTTAAGCAGGGCAAACGGTTCAACCTCCAGCAACTCCTCCTCCCCCGTCTGGTCCTCGGGCGGGGGGCTTTTCGGCCTTTTGAAAACATCGCGATTCAAAAGTTTCCGGCCGATCAGCCAGTGGGCCGCCAGTTTGTAGCGCTGATATTCCATGAGGCGGGCCATCAGATCGGCGCGCGGATCTTCCTCCTCCTCGCCCGATTCCGCATCGCGGTGGACCAACAGGCGGGACTTGATGTGGGCCAGCTCCGAGGCCATGAGGATGAACTCGCCCGCAATGTCGATGTCCAGCTCGTTCATCAGATCAAGGTATTCATTGTATTGATTGAGAATCAGCGTGATGGGAATGTCCGAAATACTCAGCTCATTCTTGTGAATGAGGTGAAGCAAAAGGTCCAGTGGTCCTTCAAAGATTTCGAGGTTGATTTTCATGTTCTAGAGTCCCATCGCCTCGTTTGCCTCTTCGAGCGTCTTCCGGGCGACCCCACGGGCGCTGGAGGCCCCGTCATCCAATATTTCCTGCACCTTTTTCGGCTTTTTGGCAATATCCCCCCGGCGTTCCCGAAACAACGCCAGGCTTTCGTTCATGCTTTTCACCAATATTTTCTTGCAGTCGACACAGCCTATCCCGGCCGTTCGGCAGTCGGCGTCGATTTGTTTCAGGGCATCCGGGTGGGTTGAGAGTTTGTGATACGAAAAAATCGTGCAGACATCCGGATTACCGGGATCCTGCCGCCGGATCCGCGCCGGATCGGTGATACAGTTCATCAATTTTTTGGTCGCTTCGGGTTCGGAATCGGACAGATAGACGCAGTTATCGTAGCTCTTCGACATTTTTCGCCCGTCGGTTCCCGGAAGTTTTGGCGTCTGGGTGAGAAGCGATTGCGGCTCCGGGAAAAGCTCCCCGTAGAGAAAATTGAAACGCCGGACAACTTCACGCGATAATTCGATGTGCGCCACCTGGTCCTGCCCCACCGGCACTTTTGTCGCCTTGTAGATAGCCACGTCGGCCGTCTGGAGAAGCGGATAACCCAAAAAGCCGTAAGTCGAGAGATCCTTTCCGGTCAGCTCTTGCTGGAGTTCCTTGTAGCTGGGAACCCTCTCCAGCCAACCCAGAGGCGTAATCATCGAAAAAAGGAGGTGCAGTTCGGCATGTTCGGGAACGCGCGACTGAACAAACAACACCGCCTTTTCGGGGTTGATCCCCGCCGCCAGCCAGTCGATGACCATTTCGGCAAGCCAGCCCTGGATCTCCTTGATATTGGCGTATTCGGTGGTAAGGGCATGCCAATCGGCCACAAAGAAATAACAGCGCGATTCCTTTTGCAAACGCTCCCAGTTTTTAAGCACCCCGAAGAAATGGCCGAGGTGAAGCCTCCCTGTAGGTCGCATGCCGGAGACGATTATTTCCTGTTTTTTTGCAACCATGGAGAAGAATCCAAAGCAGTCCTGCCTTGAAGGAAAGCTATCAGAGACATCCCTTAAGCGTCAATGGTTAAGCCTTTAGACGCGATCCGTAACGCGTCAAGGAAGACGTTGCAAAAAGTTGGGAAGGGTCGTCACCATTGGTATGCCTTGACTCCACCGGTTATGGCCTGAAAATCTTAAGCCTCAACTCTTTAATTGGTTTAAAATGCTTCGCATTGCCCGTCGCCAGTTCTTCGGCGCTTTCCGCGGCCGTTGCCGCAATAATGGCATCCCCTGCGGTCAGACCACAAGACAAAGAATATTCCTCCAGATAAATGGCCGCCCGGTGGCCGATATTTTGAGACAGGGGAATGGTTTCGAAGCCGCACTCCTGGAGAAAATTTTTGACCGTTTCGTGCTGTTTTTTCGACTGGGCCCCCTGAAGAAGCTCCAGATAGGTATAAAGAGAAATATTCCGGACGGGCGACCCGTTAATCAACTCGGAGGCCTTTTTATTCCCCCTCTGAACCCAGATGAGAATATCGGTGTCAACGAGCACGATAGCGGCCTCCACGAAGCTCCCGCATAACCTGCCGCACCGGCTTGCGGCTCTTTCGCATCATGCCGAAAAAGGGATGCTCCTGAACCTTTTTGGCGGACAGCGGGACGCCAGCCGAAACAATATAGCCCTTGGGCCTGCCGTGATACCTGCCTTTTGACGTTTTTCTCATTTTGATTGCCATTTTTCACTCGTTTTTCTGATTTTTTTCCCCTTAAAATTTTGATTTCATAACAGCAAACCCGCCACAAATTGAACCGGATACCAGACAAGAATCCGGAACGCCCCGGTAAACATAAGAATCAACAGAAGCATAAACCCATAGCGCCCGACAAACGAATCGAAGTGATCGGCAAAGGGTTGGGGAAGAAGCCCGTAGAGCACCTTGCCGCCGTCCAACGGATGAACCGGAATCAGGTTGAAAAACGCGAGGGCCAAATTGAGATAGAAAATTTGCACCACCGCGCCCAGGATGGTGAAGCCGTTGTAATTCAGATCGGGATGGAGCCAGCCCGGTTTGACGAGGGCAATGCCGTGAATGATCCCCGCCAGAATAAGGGCCAAAATAATGTTGCTGATCGGTCCGGCAATGGCCACATAAAAGCCATCCCTCTTCCAGTTTTTGAAGTTCCGGTAATCGACCGGAACCGGAACGCCCCAACCGATAATAAAACCCCCCGCAAAATACCCGAAAACGGGGAGAAGCAATGTTCCAATCGGGTCCATATGGGGAAGCGGATTGAGCGTCACCCGTCCCATACGTTTGGCCGTGTTATCCCCCAACTTGCTGGCAATCAGGCCATGAGCCGACTCGTGAAAGCTCAAAGAGAACAAAAAACCCGGGAAAAAAAGGAGAAAATTGATTAATTTTTCGGTCAACAAGTTATCACGAACCTACCAGAGCCCCCCGGGAGCGTCAATGGTTTAGGACCCAAAAAACGGGGTCATTGCTATTTCACCAGGGGTTGGTTATTCTTCTTTATGCACGCGGTGGGCCACATTCATGCAACGTTTGCTGACATACCTGTTGGGTGTTTTTTTCTTCCTGGCCATCCTCTCTTATTTCTTCAAGGGGGGGTGGCCCGACCGTTCTGAAATAAATCCGCTCCTTTTGAAAAATCCGGTGCAATTCGGGGTTAAAGGGCTCGATTTTTCCTTTGAATACAGGGGAAGCGCCTACAAAGTACAGCCGGTTGCCGGCTATGAACTATGGGGACTGGTGGTCACCCACAATAATATTCATTCGTTTTTCGACATAAGCCACAATCGGAATTCCGTGGATACAAAAGACCTCTGCGTGATGTGGGGGAGAAATCTGACGACGAAGGATTACGGAAAAATGAAATTTTCAAGCGGGGACTGGACCTGTTACGCCGAATGGTCCGGCTGTTATTTCGGTTCTTGTTTTTCCGCGAGTCCCGAATTTTTTCACAACGAATTCTCCAACAATCATCTCATCACATCGAATGAAGAGGTGCGGGACAAGATCAACAGCGTAAAGATCGGGGATCAGATCCATCTGAAAGGCTACCTTGTCAATTACACCTACCCGGGTGGCGTGGTTCGAAAGAGCAGTCTTTCGCGCAACGATAATGGTTGCGAGGTAATTTTCGTGCAGGAGCTGGAAATCCTGAAACGGTTCACCCCCTTTTGGTACGCGCTTTATTCGATCTCGGCCGGTTTATTCTTTTTCACCCTTTTGGCAAAGATTGTCCTCGGCTATTTCAGGGATGTCAGGGAGGGTTAGAGATCCTCGACAGGACGGCTGTCCAGCATCAGACTTACATAGGTTCGCGCAAGAATCGTATTGGAAAGGGCGACAGCCACAAAAGAACAGACAACCGATACAAAATGGATGGAAATTCGCGCCGGGACCGCATGGGGAAAAAACGCGGACGCAAAAGACCCGACAACCGGGATCAAACCATTGGCAAGAGAAATCCCCAGCACCATTAGCCAGCTGATCGTCACGGCCCATTTATAATCGGCTGTGCCGGCATAAGAGGCCTTAAGGGCCTCAAACGGCCCCATCCCCTGATCCGCGATAAAATAGGGAAAGAAGCCGAAACGGATCAGTTGATAAAGAAACGGCCATGTCAGGATGAAAATAAAAATCCACCAGCTGGCGGTCCCCAGCATGAACCCTAAAACAAACCGGCCAAAAAAGAAAATAACAAGGGAAATGACAAAATTAATAACAACCGATATGACCGTATAAACCAGAAGCGCCGTCATATATTTCCAAGCATCCCTCCAGCCGCCAAACAGGTCCCCTATCGAGGCCTTCATCTCGACGACCCCCTTGACGGCTATTTTTGACATTCCGAGAAAGATGAGGGACAGGAAAAAAAGAAAAAAAAGCCCCAAAAACACCAGGGGCGCTATTTTAGACGGAAAAAATTTGAAGAAGAAAAAATAACCCGTCACTCCTCCCGCAAAAAAAATAATCGCCAGGACGATCTGGCCCGCGATCAATTGGGGCCAAGTCCGCCGAAAGGCGTTCCAGGCCGAACGAAAAAGCGACTGGCTTTTCCAATAACTGATTATCCGTCTTGAGTTTTTATTTTCGTCCATGAGCTTACCCCCTCGGATGGAATTTTTCGTGGATTTCGATGAGTCGCTTGCGGGATACGTGGGTATAAATCTGCGTCGTGGAAATATCGGCATGGCCGAGCATCACCTGAACGGAACGGAGATCGGCCCCTCCTTCCAACAGGTGCGTCGCAAAGGAATGACGCAAGACATGGGGACTTAAATGAGTTTTGATCCCTTTTTTGAGGCCGTACTTTCGGAGGTTCATCCAGAAGGCCTGACGGCTCAAGCGTTTGGCCCGATTATTGACAAAAACATAAGGGGATTCCCGCTCTTTCACCAACTTGGGACGCCCATCCGCCAGATAAACCTTTATCGCTTTGACAGCGGAGCTCCCTATCGGCACCACCCTCTCTTTGGCCCCCTTGCCGTAGGCCAAAAGATACCCCTCCGCCATGTGGAGATGTATCATCTTCAAGCCCACCAGCTCTGAGACCCGAAGACCGGTGGCGTAAAGAAGCTCCAACATCGCCTTGTCGCGGAGGCCCGCCGGATCGGTCAGCTCGGGGGCGGAAAGGAGACGATCAATCTCCATCCCGCTCAAAACATACGGCAGTTTGCGGTGAATTTTCGGAAGATCCATGTTTTGAGTGATGTCCAACGGGATGATTTTTTCGCGGTAAAGGAACTGGAAAAAACTCCGGAGGACCGTCAGGTTTCGGGCCAGCGTCCGGCTGTTCACCTTCTGGTTTTTGCGCCGGATAAGGAAGTGGAGAATCATTTCCGGGGTCACTTTGGAGATGTCGAACTCCTCCCCTTTGTAAGGGGAGGCCGGGTGGGGTAGAGAGCCGGACAAAGAACTCCTGCGACGTTCTACCTCCCCCATCCCCTCCTTACAAAGGAGGGGAGTCCGATTTTTTTCCCCTTGAAGATACTCGGCCCATAATCGTAAATCATGGCCGTAAGCCTCGAGGGTATTTTTGGAAAGACCTATTTCAACGGTAAGATAGTTTAAAAACTGGTCGATGAGTAAATCGAGCGTCATGGATTGAAATGAAGAATAACACAGAAAAAAGACAAATAAAACAATTCCCCTACGATTACGAACAGAAGAAGGAGGTCCTTTTTTATCCCCCTCTCCGCCAAGGAGAGAGGGAAACGTGTTTGAAGGGCGACATCCTCGAAATCGGCCCGGGGCGGGGAGATTTGTTGCTCGCCATGGCTACCTCACAACCGGACAAAAAATTCGTCGCCGTGGAAATCGGCAAAAAGCGGTATTTTCGGCTGATTCCCCGAATCGAAAAAAAAGGGCTCAAAAACATCCTTTTAATCCGCGGCGACGCGCGGGTCATCATCCCGCAATTTTTCGGAGAGGCGACATTCGAAAAAATCATCGTCCTTTTTCCCGACCCCTGGCCCAAGGACCGGCACGCCTTTCGGCGCCTTCTGCAGGTGGAGTTTTTGTGGCTTTTGGCCCATCATTTGAAAAAAGGGGGCGAATTCGTCTTTGGCACCGACGTTGAAGGGTATGCCCTGTGGGTCGTCGAAAATTTGTCCGGGGTGCAAATGCTTGAGAACAAGCTGGCCCCCCGCCCCTATGTTTTGGCGCTTCCCAATCTGATCCCGACCTTTTTTGAGCAAAAATGGCGGGGCATGGGAAAATCGATTTTCTTTCTTTCGTACCGAAAAAAAGATAACATTTAGCCCCTCATGAAACTGGCCGAGTTTTCCGTCAAAAATTCCCTTCTCGTCAACGTCTTTTCCGCTTTTCTCATCATTGCGGGGCTGATCGGCGTTTTTCGCCTCACTCGCGAGGCCTTTCCCAATGTCTCTTTCGACATGGTGGTCGTTCAAACCGCGTATCCCGGTTCCACACCCTACGAGATGGAAAAACTGATCACCATCCCCATTGAGGAAGAACTCAAAGAAGTGGACGACATCGATGAAATGCAATCGGTCTCCGCCGAGGGGATTTCGGTCATCAGCCTCAAAATCGAGGAGGATGCCCCCAACAAGGACCGGGTGGTCAACGAGATCCAGCGGGCAGTCGACCGGGTGGACAATCTGCCGGCCGATCTTGAGGACAAACCGGGGGTTCGTGAAATACGCACCAAGGACAATCCGGTCATCGGCGTCTCCCTTTCCGGTTCTCTTTCCGAGAACAAACTTCAGGATTACGCCAAAGGGCTTGAAAAAAGATTTCTCGACATCAAGGGGGTGGCCAAGGTGGTTCGTGACGGTTGGCGCGACCGGCAAATATGGGTGGAGATAAAACCTGAAACCATGGAGGCGCTTCATATAAGCCTCTCCGAGGTCGCGGAAGCGCTCAAAAAACAGAACATCAGTTTTCCGGGGGGAAGCCTCTACGACAAGAAAGGGGAATATATTATCCGGACCACCGGTGAGTTCGCCACCCCGGAAGAGGTGGGGGATGTCGTTATCCGGGGCAATGTGGATGGAAACTGGGTCCGGGTCAGGGATGTCGCCGACGTTCATTACGACTTCGAAGAAGAAAAGATCATCACCAAAACCAACGGGTCGCGGGCCGTCAACCTGACGATCGTCAAAAAAGCCTCGGGGGACATTTTAAAAGTGGTGGATGGGGTCCGAAAGATCGTTGACGAGTTCAAAACGGGGGCTGATCCCGAACTCAAGATTTCCTTTTTGAACGACCTCTCTTTTTATGTGAAACGCCGCCTGAATGTCCTCATCTCCAACGGCTGGATCGGCCTCATTCTGGTCCTGGTTTCGCTTTTCACCTTTCTTTCGTTTCGTGTGGCCGTAGGCGCGGCCATCGGGATTCCCACAGCCATTCTCACCACCTTTGCGGTCATGTCGTGGATGGGCATATCCATCAACCTCCTCACCATGTTCGGCATGATCATGGTCATCGGCATGCTGGTCGATGAAGACATCGTCATATCCGAAAACATCCATCGGCATTTGCAGGAGGGGAAGTCAAACGAGGAAGCGACCATCCTTGGCGCGGGCGAGGTGGGGCGCTCGGTCATCGCCACCGTGGCCACCACGCTGGCCGCCTTTATCCCCCTTTACCTGATGAGCGGCATCATGGGGAAATTCATCCGCAATATTCCGATTATCGTGAACATTACGCTGATCGCCTCGCTCATTGAGGCGTTGTTCATCCTCCCCTCTCACCTCTCCGACCTCACGCGCAAAATTCATACCGACCGAATTCAGAAAAACAAACATCTTCGGGAAAGGAGGTTCTACCAGCACATGCTGGCCCTTTATGAAAAAACGCTGGGCACCTGCCTTAAGCATCGATACCGTTTTAGCGCCGTCTCCCTTCTGCTCCTTGTGGTCGTCGGGTTGAACGCCATCTATCGGATGCCTTTTGTCCTTTTTCCCTCGCGCGGCATCGAGATTTTTTTCATCAAGGTTGAAGGAGAACCGGCCGATACCGTCGAGGTCACTGAGAAAAAATTCGATCCCATCGAAAAAATAGTCGCCTCCCTCCCCAAAAACGAACTGGACAACTTTGTGACCCAGATCGGCATCGTCCAGCAGGACCCGGATGACCCCTATACCGATCGGGGCACCCATTTGGGTCAAGTCATCGTCTATCTGACCCCCGAACGCCAACGCGACCGGACAGCCGAAGAAATTATCGGGGCAATCCGTCCTGAAATTGAAAAGGCCTCCACGTTCAAAAAACTTTCTTTTGAGCGGGTCCACCCCGGGCCGCCGGTGGGGCGCGATGTGGAGGTGCGCATCCGGGGAGAGGATTTTTCCATTTTGAACCGGCTGGCCGAAAAATATATCGGGGCGCTCCAAAAGATCGATGGGGTCAACGACCTGCAAAGCGATTATCGTCCGGGGAAAACCGAGATACGGGTTCTGGTTGACCGCGAGAAAGCCGCACAGGTTTTCCTGACTCCTGCCGACGTGGCGACGGCGGTCCGAAACGCCTTTGAAGGGATGGTGGCGACAACGATCAAAAAATCAGACGAAGAGATCGAAGTGGTGGTGAAATTTCCCGTTGCCTACCGATGGAAGCGGGAGGCGCTGGATGAACTTTTGATTCCCAACCGATTGGGCAATTTGATCCCCTTGAACAAAATCGGAACGCTGAAAGAGGAAAAAGGACTTGAGATGATAAAACACTTCGACGGCCTCCGCTCGGTAAGCATCACCGCCAACCTCGACGAAACCAGGGTAACCCCACTGCGTCTCATGCAGAGAATCGGGCATGAGATGAAAGACATTCTCCTTCCCTACCCCGGCTATGCCGTCCATTACGGCGGGCAGAACGAGGAAACACGCGAGTCGTTGGGAAGCCTCTTTAACGCCCTCTACATCGCCCTTGGACTGATCTTCATCATCATGATTGCCATGTTCCGTTCGATTTCACAGTCCCTGATCATCCTCGTGACGATCCCCTTCGGCCTGATCGGCGTGGTGATCGGCCTCGAGATGCACGGGTTTCCGCTGAGTTTCATGGCGATGCTGGGAATGGTCGGATTGGCCGGCATTGTCTGCGACAGCGGGTTGATCATGATCGATTTCATCAACAACTCAAGAAAGCGCGGCGCCGACAAGATGAAGTCGATTATGGAGGGCTCACTGCTCCGGTTCCGCGCCATTTTGCTGACGACATTGACGACGGTATTGGGGGTTTTGCCTTCGGCGTACGGCATCGGCGGCAACGACCCGTTTATCCAGCCGATGGCGCTGGCCATGAACTACGGCCTTGTGGTCGGCGCCTTTCTTTCCCTCTTCCTGGTCCCCTGCCTGATGGCCATCACCGACGATCTGCATGGGGTTTATGCAAGGTATTTTGGGAATGGCGGGGAAAAGGTTTAAGTCTTCAGAAAATCTTCCCTGTAAATCCGGACGGAGGCAAGAAAGAGGGCCATGATGACGGGGCCAAAGAGAATGCCGATGGGGCCGAAAAGCTGGATGCCTCCAAAAAGCGCAAAGAAGATGAGAAGCGGATGGATTTTGGTCCGTTCCTGAATGATGAGGGGTTTAATGACGTTGTCGATGCCCGAAATGGCCACCAGACCGTAGATGACCATGAAAATCCCCCACCCCGTTTTACCCTGAATAAAAATCCAGACGGCGATTGGAAGCCAAACGGAGGTGGCTCCGACAATGGGAACCATCGACATAAAAAAGGTGAGCGTCCCGAAAACCATAAAGGCGGGGACCCCCGCAATCCAGAAACCCAAACCCGCCAAAACCCCCTGAACAAACGCCGTGGCGAGATAGCCGTAAACGGTGCCGTAGATCATGTTTTTTAACTCGCCGGTGAGCCGTTTTTCATGTTTGGCCTTAAGCGGCGAGAGATCGAGCAGAGCCCTCCAGATACCGGGCCCCTCAATGAAGAGAAAAAAGATACTGAAGTGCATGACAAAAAAATTGAAGACAAACAAGCCGGTCTGTCCCAGCACCTGCGGCGAAAAATTGTAGACGTAGAGGGCCGCCTCTTTTCCAACGCGGGTCAACAGGCCGCCAAAGTCGATTTCGATTTTGAAACGCTCGTAGAGGCTTGTAAGGAGGGGCCCTACATGGGTCTGGTAGAATTCCTGGGAGGTCCAGAACGAAAAAACCCCGCTGGCATTCAGATCGGAAACAACGTCAAAAATCTGATTGACCACCAGCGCCGTCATGAGGCCGCTGGGGAGGACAAGGATGAGGAAGATGAGAAAGGTGGAGACAAACGAGGCGATGTATTTTTTCCCCCGGCAGAATTTGAGGACCATCGCATAGAGCGGATACAACAGGGTGCAGATGATGGCCCCAAGGCAAACGGTGACAAGGACAGGACGGACAAGAAAAAGAAAGGCGATGCCGAGGGCGATTAAAACAACAAGAAACGCGCCACGTTCATTGCGCTGGGAGGGTTCCACGGGGAAAATTTATCGCGTTCCTCTCTCAGCGTCAACGAAAGTTTATCACGAAAGGGCAACCGCTCAGTCTTGCCTTCCCCCTCCAACTTCTTCAAAAACTCGCAGGCATCAGTTCGCCGCTCTTTGATTGGTCGTTTGGGCTGGGCTTTGATTGGCGGCGATTTTTAAGGTGTGCTCAAACAGCTTGAAGAAGTTTCCGGGGAAAGGCAAGAC
>JACQOY010000118.1 GCA_016207765.1 Deltaproteobacteria bacterium
GACTTGGAGAGTCCCACTCAACCGGGACCAAGCAGGGAAGATACGATTAAAAACTTAATAATTATAAATAGTTAGAATATGGATAAAAATTGTCTTGGGCCTATGGTGGGTTTGGTTAAGAATTCATCCATGCAAACAACTCTTAAGCTGTTTTTTCTGATTTTCATCAGTACCGGCTTTTTATCTCTTCCCCTTCAGGCGAAAGACAAAAAAGAGGCTGAAATCGAGGAGGTCGTCATCAGCGCCAACAAGATTGAACAACCACTCGAAGAAGCAACCGTCACGATCGACCGCATCACCAGCCGGCAGATGGAAGACCAAAAAGCGGACAGCGTGCCCGATGCGTTGAGGGATATTTCGGGTCTGGATGTCAACTCGAGAGGCCCCCAAGGAGAAGACATTGACTTCCGCCTTCGGGGCTCCGACCGGGATGAGGTGTTGCTCCTCCTGGACGGCATTCCCATCCACTCCACTTCCGAGGCCAAAGCCGATTTTCTCGATCTCCTCCCCGTCGAGCATATCGAGAGGATCGAGGTGCTGAAAGGGTCGCAGAGCATTCTTTACGGGTCCGATGCCGTCGGAGGGGTCATCAATATCATCATGAAGCGGGGCCGACCGGGAAAAAATTTCTCGTTCAAATGGGAGGCGGGAAACTTGAGTACCTTCAGGGAAACAGCCGGCGGATCGGGAGGAAACGACAATACCCAAATCTTCGCCGCCTTTTCCCGCGCCGATTCGGGAGGACGCGGCCCCAACGACTTCTTAAGCTCCAATGCCTTTACCGGTGTTTTTACGCACCATGTAAACGACGATTTCATGGTTGAACTCGGCGCCAACCTTCTGGTCTCCGATCAGGAGCTTCGCAAAGACCAGATCATCACCTTTTCTGCCGACGGGAGCATTCACGATTATGTGGTCAACGATTCCAATTCCGAGCGGCGGTTTATCGTCACCACCGATTTTCTCAAGGTGGAAAACAGATGGAACGGGATTTACGACACAAAAATCACCTACGGTTTCAACTTTATCCGTGAACGCATTCTGAACTCCAATGCGGGGGATGCGCCGGTGGATGAAACGGGAACAGCCCTGACCACAAACTCAAACCATTTTCGTTCCCACTCCTACCGCCACGATCTCGACTTTTTGAACAACATACGGGTGTTCAATGACGAAAAACGGCGGATCGAGAACCTCTTTCAGGCGGGATTCGCGATAACGGCGGAGCATTTGAGTTTCATCTCGAATTCACTGGAAGGGGATGTCGGCGCGGGGCTCCCCTTTTCCACCTCCTACCCCACTCCCGGCTCCAAGGCCAACCGGCAGAATTACGCCGTTTATTTTCAGGATATCTTCAACTGGAAGGATTTCACGCTGACCGCCGGCATGCGCTACGACAACAATTCCACATTCGGGGAGGAGCTTTCGCCCCGCGCCTCGGCGGCTTATCACATAAAAAAGACCGACACGAAAATCCACGGAGCCTACAGCGAAGGGTTTCACGCCCCCATCATTTCGGATTTTTTCGACTTCACGGTCGGCGGAGCGGTGACCTCGATCCCCATCAAGGGGCAACAGGAACTCTCGCAAAGTTATGAAGCGGGGGTGGATCAATATCTGTGGGACAGAAAAATTTTCGCCCGGGCGGTCTGGTTCTTCATCGACTATGACCGTCTGCTCGATATCGCGCAGGCCGTCAATGACGCAAGCTCGTGGGGAATCGAAACTGATATCGGCGTCAAACCGTTCGAGTGGCTGGAATTCGGCGGCAACTACACCTACAATCGGACCCACAACGATGATGATGGAACCGAATTGACCATGCGCCCGCGCCACCGCCTGAACGTGCATACAACGGTCAAACCGCTTAAAGGGTTGATCCTTCGGGCCGATGTGAACCGCGTTTCTTCCCGGTTGACCCCCGGCACAATCAGCCTGACACTGGGTGATTTCCCCGTCGTCTTTTTCGACTCGGCCAACCGGTCGGACAGCCTGGTCGCCGGCCATGTAAATCTCGACCTTGCGGCAAGTTATTCGATCCCCCACAAAATCAGTTGGATCAAGGACTGGGAGGTTTTTGCCCGGGGGCAAAACCTCCTGGACGATGAATACGAGGAAAGCTTCGGGTACGACATGCCGGGGATTCAGGTGTATGGGGGGACAAAAATTGATTTTTAATGTGGGGGCAGGTTGCCCTGCAGGGAGGGCGGCCACGAGGCGCCGCCCCTATGCCCCTTTCGCCGCCGCTCTTCTCTGCACAATCACCGGGCGCAAATCGTAGTGCTTGATCTTGTATTCCAGCGTCTTCCGGTGAACGCCCAGCCGCTCGGAGCACTTGATCTGGTTCCAATTCTCTTTTTCCAGAATCCTCAGGATAAAACTCCGTTCAAACGCCGCTGTCGCCTCCCCCAGCACATCCCCTTCGACGGCCCTTTTTTTCAGCGCATCAAAATCGTTCACCAGATATTCAACGGGAATATCCCCCTCGGTGATCGTCGGCTTTTCCGAAAGGGCAATCAGCCGCTCGATCAAGTTTTCCAGCTCTCGGATATTGCCCGGCCACGAGTAGTGTGAAAGGACCGAAAAAACCAGATCGGACATATCCTCTACCTGCCGGTTGAACTTTCGATTGTACTTTTCAATGAAGTAGCGGACAAATTCGGGAATGTCCTCGAGACGCTCGCGGAGCGGCGGCAGATGAATCCGCACGACATTAAGCCGATAAAACAGGTCTTCCCGGAATTTGCCCTCCTTGACCGACTGTTCCAGATTGGCATTTGTCGCCGCAATGATCTTCACTTTGACGGGAATAAGATTGTTCCCCCCCACCCGCTCGATCACCTGCTCTTGAATGGCCCGTAAAAGTTTCGCCTGAAGGTCAAACCGTAAATCACCGATCTCATCCATAAACAGGGTCCCCCCATCGGCCAGCTCGAATTTTCCGTAGTGCAAGCGATGCGCCCCGGTAAACGCCCCTTTCTCATGGCCGAAAAGGGTTGATTCGAGAAGCTCCGCCGGAACAGAGGCAAGGTTTAACGCCACAAACGGCGCTTCCCGGTTGCTGGAAAGGTAATGAAGCCTTCTGGCGATCAATTCCTTCCCCGTTCCCGACTCACCGGTCAACAAAACATTGGCCGGCACCTTGGCGGTCCTCTCGACGATCTCGTAGATTTTCCGCATCTTGGGGCTGTGGCCGGCTACAAACCCGTTTGCGACCATCTTGTCCATCTCCGATTCGAGGTAGAGAATTTTTCTTTTGCGGAGAAATTTTTCCAGCGCGTTGTTGACCAGGTTTTTAAGCTCATCGGGATCGAATTCCTTCCCGATGAAATCGAACGCCCCCAGGCGAATGGCCTTGACGGCAAGCGTCACCTGCTGGCTGGAGGTGACCACAATAATCTCGATATCTTCATTGATCTCTTTGAAGAATTTCAGCAAATCCATGCCGTCTCCGTCGGGCAGACCAAGGTCGAGCAGAACAATCTGGAAATCCTCCTTGCGAGCCGCGGCCCGGGCCTCGTTGCAGTTGGTCGCCTTGACAACCGTGAAGTCGCCCGAAAGGATGGTGTCCAGCAGGCTTAAAATGGAGGGGTCGTCATCGATGGCGAGAATTTTGTACCTTCGGTTTTCCATGGGATTAAAACTGGTTGATAGTAGTCCTGGAATCATAAAGCGTCAAATCAAATTCCCTGTCAAAGGGGAAGATTGATCCAGAAGGTGCTCCCCAATCCCTGCTCGCTTTCCAGCCAAATACGGCCATTGTGGGCTTCGACGGCCAGCTTGCAAAACGTCAAACCCAAACCGGCCCCGCTGTAATTTTTCAACTTGTCCTCCCGCACCTGGGCGAATTTTTCAAAGATTTTTTCGTGGTATTTTTCCGGGATTCCTTTCCCCGAATCCTTCACCCAGAAGGTCCACTTTTTCTCCGCCTTGTCGAGGATTGTGCCCATGATGATTTTGCCCCCCTCGGGAGTATGATTCAGGGCGTTTGTCACCAGATTGGAGAAAACCCTCTCCATCAGATCCGGATCGATCGACAATCTGACGTTGATCATGGCGCTTAAGATGAGCCTGATTTTTTTCAATTCGGCCAGAGACTCGTAGGAGGAAACTATTTTTTCCAGAAAGGGCGCCATATCGAAAGGCAGGCGGTTCAAGAGCAATTTTCCATTTTCAAGACGGTTGATGTCGAGAAAACAGTCGATCAT
This sequence comes from Deltaproteobacteria bacterium, assembly GCA_016207765.1. GTDB lineage: Bacteria > UBA10199 > UBA10199 > UBA10199 > SBBF01 > JACQOY01. The sequence goes on from JACQOY010000118.1 coordinate 4,209, forward strand.
CCGCAACAATCGGCCGCAATTGTCGCGAATGTCCTTTAAACCCTTTCGGCTTTCGTCATCAAACATCTTTTCCTTCTTCAGTTCCAGGAGCTCCGCATTGCCGCAAATGACGGCAAGCGGATTTTTCAGATCGTGAACCAGAAGCCCGACCAAATCATCTTTCAGTTTTTGCAGTTCGTGGAGTTGTTTGTGCCGTTTTTGAAGAAGCGTCTTTTGGGCTTCAAGCCGGTCGTGATACATTTTGCCCTTAAGTAGGGATTGAACGCGGGTGAGAAGTTCATCATGAACAAACGGCACCGAAATAAAATCGTCCGCCCCCGCCTGGTTTCCCCGAATGCGGTCGGCCGGGTCGCACAAGACGCTCACCAAAAGCACCGGGATGTAACCCAGAGAGGCGCTCTTTTTCTTGATGGCCTTGCAGATATCGTACCCGCCGGCTCCAGGAAGCATCACATCCAACAAAACAAGGTCGGGAGGATTCTCAAAAACGGCATTCAAAAGTTTCTCTCCACAATCAAAAGGGGTGATATCGTAGCCGCATTGCGCGAGCAGTGTATGAAGAAACTCCCGCTGGGACGGATCATCATCAACCACATAAAGTCGCGCTTTTCGATGAACCGAAGTCACCGGTTCCAACAAATCGGGCATGTTCTCCCTCCCAGTCAACCCAACGACAACAATTATAAATTTCCTGAGGGAAAGAAACAATCAATAACCGGATATTTATCGAATAAATAATGAATTGGGGACTGGATAAATTTTTAGCCTAAAGAACTTTTCTTAAAGAAGAGACAAAACGGGACACTTTTGGAAAGAGAGAAGAACCGCCCTTTTTCGAGGCGATGATTTTGACCAGAGCCGACCCGACCACCACCCCGTCGGCAATCTTGGCCAGCTCGCGTGCCTGCTCCGGCGTGGAGATGCCGAAGCCGACCGCCAGAGGGAGTTTTGTGTGTTTGCGGATTCTTTTCAGTTGATCGGAAATTTCCGCGGCGGGAGCCCCGCTGGCGGTGACTTTCAGTTTGGCGCCGGTAACGCCTGTAAGGGACACATAGTAAATAAAACCCGACCCGTTTTTCGCCGCCTTGACGATTCTCCCCTCGTCGGAAGTGGGCGCAAGAAGATGGATGAGATCGATTTTGTTTTTCCTCAACGCCTTTCTTAAACCTCCCGCCTCTTCGGGCGGAAGATCGACAATCAGCACCGCATCCACTCCCGCAACGAAGGCGCACGAGGCAAAATTTTCCTCTCCCATGATGAAAACAGGATTGTAGTAGCCCATCAGCAAAATGGGGATTTGTGATTTTTTGCGGACCTTTTTGACAAGAGAAAGAATTTGTTGAAGGGTGACCCCTTTTTTAAGCGCCCGTTCGGAGGCCTTTTGAATCACCGGGCCGTCCGCCATCGGATCGGAAAAGGGCACTCCCAGTTCAATAATGTCGGCGCCGGCCTTCTCCAGAACGGCGACAAGCTTCTCCGTTGTTGCCAAATTCGGGTCTCCGGCGGTGATGAAGGGGATAAGCGCCTTTCTGCCCTCCCTTTGAAGTCGCTTGAATGTTTTGGAAATACGGCTCACAACTTTACCCCCATCTCTTTGGCCACGGTGTTCATGTCCTTATCCCCTCTGCCCGACAGATTGACGACGATGATTTGATTGCGCGACGTTTTCGGCGCGAGTTTTTTCAAATAGGCCACGGCATGTGCCGATTCAAGCGCCGGAATGATTCCCTCCGTTTTGCACAAAAGAGCAAATCCATCGAGCGCCTCTTTATCCGTCACCGACACGTACTCGCACCGCCCGGTTTCCTTGAACAGGGCGTGTTCGGGACCGACGCCGGGATAGTCGAGCCCGGCCGAAATCGAGTGGGTCGGTTTGATCTGCCCATTTTTGTCCTGCAGAAGATAGGTTTTATTGCCGTGCAGAATACCGATGCTCCCGGCAGAAAGCGAAGCGGCGTGCCTGCCCGATTTAATGCCGCTCCCCGCCGCCTCGACACCGATGAATTTGACCGCCGTATCTTTCACGAAAGGATAAAAAAGCCCCATCGCATTGGAGCCGCCGCCGATGCAGGCAACGAGATAGTCCGGATTTTTCTGGCCGAAATTTTTGAGCTGTCTTTTCGTCTCTCGGC
>JACQOY010000124.1 GCA_016207765.1 Deltaproteobacteria bacterium
CAGGAAAAAACCGAAGACGCAACGCCACGGCGTCTGCGCGAGGCCCGCAAAAAGGGGCAGGTTCCCAAAAGCCGCGACGTCAGCACCATCTTCGTCATGATTGTTGTTTTTGTTGTCCTTTCCATGACCTTTGGTTTCATGGGGGGGGAGTTCAAACGTTTCTTCCAGCTTTGCTTCGATACAATGGCCAAATCGGAAATCGACAGCGCCACCCTGTGGGATTTGGGAAAGGCCGGACTTTTGGCCTTTGGCAAGGCCTTGGCGCCGATGTTTGTTGCCGGGATGTTTGTGGCCTTCTTGGTGGGGATCATCCAGGTGGGGCCGGTCTTCTCTGGAGAGCCGCTCAAGTTCAAGCCGGAAAAATTGAATCCCATCGAGGGGCTGAAAAACATGTTCAAGGTTGTCACCCTCATCGAACTGGTGAAAAATATCGCCAAGATTGCCGTGGTTTTTTACCTGGCCTATTCCACCATCATCAAATCGCTGGAGGAAGTTCTTTTGAGCTCCAAGGTCGATGTCCTGATTTCGGCCAAAATGACCGGAGGGATTATTTTCGAATTTATCGTCAAGGTGTGCATTGCCTTTGTGATCCTCTCGATTATCGACTACGCCGTCCAACGCTGGAATTTCATGAAAAACATGCGGATGACCAAGGAAGAAGTCAAACGGGAGTACAAACAAGACGAGGGAGATCCCGCCATCAAGGGAGAACGGCGACGGCTACACCGTGAGATGGCCTTTGGCGACGTCCGCAAGGCGATGAAGAAGGCTGATGTCGTGGTCACCAATCCGGTACATGTGGCTTGTGTGCTGGAGTACAACAAGGACGAAATGGGTTCGCCCACCCTGACAGCCAAGGGGCAAAGACTCTTTGCCCAGATGATTATCGATATCGCCAATCAGGAAGGGGTCCCCATTGTTCGCAACATTCCCCTTGCCTGGTCTTTGGTCCACCTGGAAGTGGGGGACGAAATTCCCGAGGCGCTCTATGAGGCGGTTGCCGAAGTTCTTACCATGGTTTACGAAATGAAACAGGGAAAGGGGCCGGAGGTTCCCGCCGGAAAGCCAAAACCGACCGTTTATGTCTAGAACCTGTTAACGATCCGCCGTAGGCGGGGCGTTTACAGGTTCTTGTCCCCGACGAAGGGGGCTAGAACCTGTCCTTTTTTTTCTTAGCAACTTTTTTAAGGCTGTGGCCGATAAACCCCCATCAAACGCCATGGCCGACTTTCGCATCAACCAGGGGATTTACTGGCTTAAAGCCCATACCTCTTATTCCGAGGAAGAACTCCAGTTCTTAATCGATCGAATCAACACCCAAACCGAAGGGGATAAACAGAGATACCTCGATCCGGACGAAATCAAAAAATTTGTTCCTTCCAATTACCGGGAGGAAGAAATCAAGGGCCTCCTCACAAAATGGGTCAGGGAAGATTATCGGACGATCGAACTCTCGATACCGGGTGATCCGGCGTCTCCTTCTTTCATGATCGTGGATGATGGAGATGGGCGTCTGGAAATCACCGATAGTCGGGATACCTTTTTTTATTCTTCCCAAAATGAACAGGGAAAATCGGTTTGGATCGAAGACGCTTATGTGGCCAGGCTCTGGTCGCATCTGGGAACCTCCGAAATTCCCCATCATCCCCCTCTTGCCCGACTCCATTTTCAGAATATCGAAAGGGTGAGGGAGGCCTATTTTACCGCCTGTGGTCATCCCGATCTGTTTGGTTTTGAGGAGGCGGCCGGTTTTTTGGATAATCTGGAAAAAAGTTTTCAAAACAATACCCCGAAAGAAAATCTGTCGGAAGATTATACCTTCTTCGCCGAATGGTTTCTCCGTAACCGCCTTTCCTGGGTTAAGACGGGAGCATCTCCCAAGGTGGAAGAAACCTTTTCCTTTCGACAGGGAATTACCTTGTTGGTTGAAATGGGGCATATGGGAGGGGCAGAGTATGTCTTGAAAGCCTTGGGCGAGCTTTCCTCATACGAGTGGCAGGCGCTCTTTCATAACCCCGAATTTTCACTCGAACTGGCGGCTCATATTGCAGAAATGGGAGAGGAAAATCCCCGGTGGTTGTCCAATCTTTCTCCAAAAACAGCCGAGGGGGATCTGATTCTCACCTTTGGCCGGATGAGTCAGAAGACCGGTTTTTCCCCGGAAGAATTGGACCAGGCAGTCGATCGCTTTTGCCGGGTGTTTGGGCAGAATGGACATGCCGGCAATGCCGTGACACCGGGAGAGCTTTTCATTTCCCTTCGGGGGCTCAAAAATTTGCTGGGGAACAACTCCGGCTATGTGCCCGGCCAAAAACTGGTCAATTGTTTGTATCATTTTATCGGCGGTTTTCAGACAATTCCGCCGGACAAAATTGAGTCGCTCCGGATACCCGGTTCTCTTCCCAACAATCTTTTCGACCAGGAGAGATGGGACAAGGCCCGCCTTATGGATCTGAATCTCGATATCCTGACCGAGGCTTTTCTGGTTCTGGATCTTGCCGGCCTCGACGGCCGACAGCTTGAAAAACAGGTCAATCGCGTGATTGCCGAAGACAGGGATATCCACGAGCCACAGGATGTTCTGACCGCCCTTTTCATGATCTTGAACGAGCCTCTACCCGATGTCCCACGGTCTCAAGCCTATGTCCAGTTTTACAAAAGGGTGATCGCCCGCCAGATGCTGGCCAGGCGGCGGGGAGATGAAAAACTTGATCGGGAGTTGGAGAAGCTCCAGACCATGAACCAGATAGGCCGGGAACTCGAGCGGATGTTTTGGGGAAACAAATCCTTTCGGGAAAGCCTGTTGCAGGGGCATGAGGCGGAATTGGACCGGCAGTTCAGGGATAATCTCGACTCGCGGGACCATATTTTGGCGCGGAATTTTCTTCCCTTGGCTGTCATGGAGCATCTCTATCGCACGTATGTCGCCGACGAAAAAGGGGAGATCAAACCCGAATACCGTGAGGAGGGCAAGAGCGGGGAACTAAAGGCCTGGGCTGAAATTGCCTTTCGGATGGAAAGCGGGGAGATCAATCTCGGAAACATCGTTGAAACCCGTCTGGAAAACGCGGGTTATGCCGATCTGGAAAACGGCGGTTTTTCCCGTTTCCTGGCAAGCGGGCAGGAGACATCCGCCTATCAGAAAATCCTCAGATGGTGCGAGGGGCAGGAAGACCGGCTTCCTTTCAGCGTCTTTTGGCGGCAACTCAATGATCGGGAACTGGGTGATTATCTCATCGGCGGAAAGGACGCCCGGGCGCAGGGGATCACCGCCATTTTTATTCTCCGTTCGTGGTCTTCCGGAGTCAACGGACGCATTGAAAATTATTTCGACTATCTGGAGGGAAACGGCAATTCCGGAAAATTCACGGTAACCGAAAGGCTTGCTTTCTTGGAAGGGTTTCGTCATTCCGATCTCAAACACCTTGTTCCCCATTATTTGTCCCGCTTTTTCAAAGATCCCAACGAATTGGTGCGGCAGAAGGCCTTCGAGATCTACGCGGAACTGGGCTACCCCTCCGCCATTGCCCGCAATTTTCTGGGGGTTCTTTTTGACATGAATCCCGATGAAAGACGCACACCTTTTGCCTTTATGCAGGCGCTTGAACGGGTGACAATCGGGACGGAAAGAAACGGGGGAACGCTTCAAGAGGTTTCCTTGAACCCCGAAACACGGATGGTCATCGGGGATATTGCCGGTTTTCAGAACAATCAAAACGATGTCTTCCGGTTTCGGGGGGCGAAAAGAAGGTTCAAGCCGGAGGAGTTGAAAATTCCCCGGCATCAGCATCCCCCGCAGAATTTGTTTCCAATGACGGAGAGTTCTTTTCAAGGACGTTTAACCCGTCTCCAAAATCCCGATGACGATCATCCATTTGTCTATCGGCGTCTTTCACATCGTCTTGTCGGTACGGGGGATGAGCGCGTCATTCCGGCGCTGGTTGATGTGTTGATGAGCGATGCCCCCGTCAAGGTGGAGGATCGCCCCCTTTATCCCATCATGCCGGCGCTTGATACTCTGTTGGCGATTTTTGGGGCCGGAGGGAGGGAGGCTGTTGAGCAGGGGTTGGTCAGGACCATGTCTCACACCCCATCTCCCGGCCCGCTGGCCCAGGTTCTTCCGGGGCTTCTTTTAAAGTGGGGCCGGGACAATAATGTGGATGTCGTCACTTCGTTTCGAAAGGCGATTTTTCAGTACGATTCGGGCGCCAACCTGGAAATAGAGAGGCTTCATCAGGAACTTGATAATGAAAAAGGGAAGACCCCCTGGCTTGTCGATCAGGTTCGCGTCGAGCAATTGGAAAGCGACTTGATTGTTCTGTACGCGGTGGAACTCCAGCGCCGCGCTCGAAGCCATCCGGAGGTCCTCGATCAACTCATTGTTTCGCTTTATAACGAGGTGAGGCGGCAGTACCTTGTGGAAGAGTTGAAACGTTTCGGTATTCCGGCCATCCGGGAATTGACCCGCCGGATTGAAATTTTGTCCAAAAAAATCGATGACCCTTCCCTTCCCCCTCTGGAACGCGAGGACTTCCAGCTCCAGCGCGAAAAGTTGTTGGAGGTCCTTTTGGCCATTCAGTGAGGTATGCCAAAAGCCGTTTTTGACATGTTGCATCATTAATAATCAATTCTCATAATTAATAACCAGCAACTTTTTTGTTTTTCCACCGAAAACCTATATAGGAACAACCCGCTGGGGGACTTGGACACCCCTTATTTTGCTGTGTCATTAAGGGCTTGGGTAGTATGAATTACATGCAACTCGCGGTGTTTCGCCACAGGACGAAACATACAAAATTATGAGTGAACTCACCGCCGAACAAAAAGGAAATATCAAATTTCACCTTGGGATGGGGGAAGGTGCCGAGGCGTTGACCCCCCTCATGTCCGGGGAAACGCCTGAGCTTAAGGCCGAGCAAGCGAAAGCGGTTTCCGATTGTTATACGGCCACCCTCAATGCCGATCAATGTCTGGACGATTTGGCGGCGGGGCGGTTGGGGGGCGCCGGGTTGGCGCTGACGGAGGATCAGCGCAAAGCAGTGGCCGATTGTCTGACGTTGGGGCTTGGAGTGGATCGTATTGCGGAAGTGATTGCGAATGGTTCCACCGATCCTGCCGTTCAAACGCGGGCCAAAGAAACGGCGGGGCAGATTTATGGACGCTACCTGGCGACCGGGGATGTGCAAAAAGCACTGGAAGCAGTTGGGGGGAGCCAGGGGGCCGGTGCTGTTTCTCCGCTGACTTATCCGGATGATATCAAGAAAAGGGAAGAAGAGGCCGTGGCCGTTTGCCAAGATTTTTTGAACGATCTTGCGGCTCGACATATCACTTTCACCGGGAATTTGGAGGAAGATAAAGAGAGAATAAAAACGGAATGGAAAAATTATCGGGAAAGAACCAACCATGACAAAAAAACAATCGGCCTTGCGGACCAATACATTGCGCGCTGGCTGAACACTGCGGCCAAATTTCCCTCCATAGGGTGGTTAAGGTTGGAACTGCAAAGGGGACATCTTCAATTGCCATTCGGACTTCTTTTTGCGGCCATCGGTCTTTTTGGCGAGATTTCTTATCTGGGGGGGAAAGAATTGCCATCGGATAATCCCATCCTTGTGGCCGTATTTGCTTTGGCCGGAACCGATATGGCCGGTGTCAATGAAGATTTGGGAGAGCCGATCGATCTGCGCGAAGCATTGCTGGGAATTATCGGACAGCTCTATACCACCTCCTTTGCGGACCGTTGGCTTGAAACTCTTCCTCCCTCAAGCCGAGAATTAGGCAAAAGTGTTTTTTGTTTTGTGGCCATGTTGGGTTTGATCCAAAGCCTTCATTTTGGAAACAAAATTATCGGTGTAAGCTGGCCCGAGCAATACCAATACGAAGGGATTGTCGGATTCAAACCGATGGTGGAGCAATTGATGCGCTACCTGTTTTCTCATCCCGATATCGGATTCTTGGCGGATGCCTATCACCAGATGCCGAATGTCGGTTCCGAATACAGTCCCTACCAAAATGTGGCCAGTATTCTCTTTCGTGGAGGATTGGCGGCTCTTATTGTGATGGATGCCTCACAGAATGGCCGTTTTATGGTGGAAGGAGGCGTAGGCGAATATGTGGTAGGTACCCCCGATCCTTCGGCGTCGACCTCTTTCCAAACCACGGCACTTTATTTGGGACGCAATGATCAAGCCAAGGGTTTTGCCGGCTTGACCAACGATGCCCTCTTCATGACCGATTTGATTGTTCAAACGACGTCGGATATTTTAAAGGCCGCCGGGCAGGAAAATTCTCCGTTAAAGTATATTACTCCCCCCATGGCCCTGGCTTTGGTGACGGGACTTTTTGGATTATTGGTCACCAAGCAGTTAAAGGATAATCCCGGAAAAGCGCTTGATGCGGCTTCGTTATCCGAACTTCTTCAGGAAAAATATGTTTTGAACATGACAGAGGAGGAATTAACCGCGGCGGCTCAGGAATCGGCCAATGATACTTTTTGGGCGATCTTTCTGGGAGGTGTGGAAGGAATGGCGGCAGGTTATTCCAAAAATCGCCGAGCGGTTGTTGATGCCTTTGCCCGAGTGAACCAAATGGCCGGGAGGGATTCGACATTGGTTTACACCGCGGCCGAAAGCGCCTACCGCTTTGAGGAGTCGGGACAAGGAGAAGGGGATCAATACAAAGCCATTACCGATACCATGGGTTTTTTGGGAATTCTGAACACCGTAACCTGTGGCTTTGCCGGTATTGAAGCCGGTTCCGCCGCGGCCCTTTCCAACGGGAAAGATGTTTTGGCTTATGCGCCGGTCGTTTTGGGTTTGATCGTTAATATAAAGGAATTAGTGGATGCTTATCAAACTCCCAAGGAGGGAGAAATCCAAGCCGTTGGTCACAAGCAAGCCGTGAATGGTGAGTGGTCCAATTTTTTCAGCTACATTATAACCAGTGCGATTTCCTATTTGATCAGCCGGTGGATTGACCGGCCTCTCAAACTTGAAATGACCTTTGATAAAACGTCAGGCCGCTACCGCATTGTTTCCACCGTGAGGTTGAATCCCGGTGGTTTGAGCATGGATGGCCGTTTTGGACCGGTATCCGCCCAGGAATCCGCCATTGCCAGAGAAATAAGTCAAAAGGAGAGGTTGCTCAGGCAAACGGAAGAGGAGCAAGCTGTTTTGCTGGCAGGCGAAATTCCATCCCCCAATGGAGCGGATTCTCGATACTGGCATGAAAGAAGGGCAATGGAATTTGACGGAGAAATCACTGCATTGAGGGAGGATCTGATTCGTTTGAAGGGTTATGCCGATATGAGTCCATCGCAAATCGCTGTGGATCAGGCATTGACGAGTCAGAAAGAAGTTCTGGAACGTTTGACGGCCCAACTCGACGGGGTCTTGTCCGGAGAGATAGGCCCCCCGCCAGGGACCAGTGATCCCGAAAAGTGGATTTCGGATACAACACACGATCTTTCCGGACAAATCTTTAGATCCCAGTCGGAGTTGCTGACCATTGTAGCCGGGCAAGTGGAGGCGGAGCGTGACGCGGTTGGTACTTTGTTGATGTTCCCGGTTCCCTATGATTCCGGCAACGAATTGCACCGCGTCTTGCTTGCCGAGGAAATTCTTCCCGATTTACGGGCCAGGAGAAAAGAAATTGTGGCGCAATTAGATCAGGTTGGAAGAGATCGCGAAATTCATGTTGAAAAAAGTCCATATGGACCAGCGAGTCTTTATGGCTTGAAGTTTAACTACGAGCCTCCGACCGAAGAACAATTGGCCGAAATTCGTCGCTTAACGGTGCAACGGGATAATCTTGATGCCCAAATCGTTGAGATAGAACATGGGTATGGGTTGGCGGAACTTTATCAGCAAAAAACAGGAATTGATGTCCGGCTCGCAGGAATGAATCCTGTCTTTAAAGAGTATCAGCAGGAGCTTGAAAAACAAAAAACGGAATTGATGGCCTTCTCAAATCTGCTCGAGGAGATTAGTCGGGCCTGACAATCCATTTTTTCAAAAATCATGAGTGAACTTACCGCCGAACAGAAAGGAAATATCAAATTTCATCTTGGGATGGGGGAAGGCCCCCAAGCGTTGACTTCCCTCATGCCCGGGGAGACGGCGGAACTCAAGGCCGAGCAGGCGAAAGCGGTTTCCGATTGTTATACGGCCACCCTCAATGCCGATCAATGTCTGGACGATTTGGCGGCGGGGCGGTTGGGGGGCGCCGGGTTGGCGTTGACCGAGGATCAGCGCAAAGGAGTGGCCGATTGTCTGACGTTGGGGCTTGGAGTGGATCGTATTGCGGAAGTGATTGCGAATGGTTCCACCGATCCGGCGGTTCAAACGCGGGCCAAAGAGACGGCGGGACAGATTTATGGACGCTACCTGGCGACGGGGGATGTGGACGCGAGTTTCGGTGGAGTTACTGGAAGTGCATCTGCCAGATTGTCATCTTCCATTCCGGCAAGTCATGGTGTTTCGGCTCCTGATGAAATCAGGGTGACGGCAACGCCACAGGAGATTGCGGCATTTAAAATCTGCAAAGATTTTTTCAATGAACTGGCCAAGGAAATGACGATGACCGGTGTCAGGGAGGTTGATTATAAATCCGTCCAAAAAAAATGGCTGGCTTACAAGGCAAAACATCATGGCGAACCAGGCCTCGAAGATGCGCAGGACACAATCTACCGTGTTTTTGAAATTAATGTTGTCGGATGGGATGCCGCCGGTTTTACTCTGGCCGGTATTTTCGTTCTCGATGTTATCCTGGGTTATGTTATTGATCTTCCGTCCGACGACAATGTCCTGACGGGGGATGTTTTTTCTCTTCTTGTTTTTGGCCCGATGAACGTCGATCTGAAGGCGATGAATAGAGACCTCGATGGCCCCGTCAATCTCAACAAATTTTTCTTCGGGCTTTTGGGGCAGATCTACTACAACCCACTGCTGGACGGATGGCTCAAAACCATTGACGATCCCAATAAGCGCCTTTTGGCAAAGGACATCTTTGTGGCCACGGCTCTGGTTGGCATGACAAGCGCCATTGTAGGGCAGAATCAGGTTTTGGACATCTCATGGGCCGAGCGTTATCAAGGCAGTTTCCGCGACATGGTGCAGTCCCTCGTCAATCTCCTTTATATCAATCCAGGTCTCGGAATCGTTCCGCAGGAACATCGATGGATGCCCGAGGTTGATCCGGAAGCGCACTGGGGTTACAACACCGCCAGTTTCGCCCTCCGCGGGGCTTTAGCAATCCAACTCTATCTGGGCGCTCGTGCCGATGCCCGCCAACATATTCAGGGTGAGATCCAGCAAAAAATAATCGGCCAACTCGATTCGGAAGAACATTTGGATGAAAATTTCCGTGTCACTTCATATGTTATCAGTGAAAACCATAGCGCCAAAGGGTTTGCCAGTGGCATGAACGATGCGCTGTTTATGTCCGATATGATCATCCAAACAGCCGAAGATGTAATGCAGTTGTCCCATAACGACAATCGAACGGTTTCCAAAATTACTCCTCTTGCCGCCTTCGCCGTTACAACGGCAACTTTTGGTTTATTGATCTCGAAAGATTTTCACGATAATCCGGCTCAGGCGATGGATTTAAACGAAACGGGTGGGTCGCTGGAAGATTTTGTCGAAAAATATCGGCTTAATCAACGGCCCGCAGGTCTTGAAGACGCGGCCCAGAAAGCGGCTGATGAGACGGCATTGGCTTTCCTGCTCGGTGGCCTCGAATCACTTGGAGCGGCCTATTCGACCAATAGAAGCGATGTCGTGGATGCCTTCATGCAGGTAAACCGGATGATCCCGCGTAATTTTGCACACCGTTATACCGCCCTGGATGCAACACGGGATTTCGCCGAGTCGGGTCAGGAGACGGGCGATCAGTATGACAGTATCAACCGCATCATGGATTCGTTGTCCATTGTAGACATACCGGTATCGGCTTGGGCAGGGTTTGAAGCCGGTTCGACCGCGGCCCTTTCAGGCAAGCCTTATACCCCCGAATATTGGCCCGCCTACATGGGCTTTGCCTTAAATATTTATTACCTATCTAAGGCCTATGAGCATGCGGGAGAGAAAGAATGGGCCCCCGTTATTGAAGCGCAGTGGACAAATTTCGGGGTTTATACGGCAACTGCATCCGTATCTTATGCCATGAGCCGTCTTTTGGGGCATCCTTTTGATTTCAAGTTTGAGTTTGATGCGGGCCGATATCGGGTCAGAGGAGACTTGGGTCCGAATGGTGCCGGTTTGATTGCCGGTGTCTCATTCGATAACAACAACGGTGAAGAGTATAATCCAGCACACGAATCGGGAAGGGTGCAAATCTTTTTGGCAAAAAAGGAACAGGAATGGCATGAGGTTTCGGAAAAGATCGCGGGGCTTTCGCCGGATGACTCTCAAGTGACCGTTCTGCTCGATCGACAAAGGGAGATTGCCGAGGCGATGGCAATCCAGCAAATTGAATCACTTCGTCTGGAGGAAGAAACCCTGAACGTACAAATTGGTCGGCTCAATGCCGTTTTGGCTTTGGGTACAATCCCCTTCGATTCCAGGGATGATCAGCAGATTGCCCTTTTACGCCATGTCCTGAATGCGGGGGACGATATCCCCGACAATATGCTTGTTGCCCGTTGTCGTGAAAAAACCGGAGTCGATGTCATGATCAGCGGGATGAACCCGGTATTAAAAAAATATCGAGCTTCCCTGGAAATCCAGCAACGCCAACTGGCTGTGTTATCGGGCATGCTTGCCGGCGTTTTGCCTGCTTAGAATTGACTCACAATAAATAAGTACTCAAACCTTTTATCCAAGTATCTTGACGTTTTGACCGAGAAAAGCCATACGTGCCTTCAAAATAGAAAGGAGCTTATATGGGAGACATGGAGTCAGAAGCGAGTTACATTCGAGCACTGGGATCATTGGATCAGCAATGTTTAACACAACCTTTGCCCCCCGATGGTATTCCTTCTTCTTTTTTTCGTACTATTCCAACTGACCCTCGTCCCGGCGAAGACCCGGGACAAACTCAGGCACGCTTAAAACAGGAACTACTTAACGAGGTAACAAACTACAATCCTCAAGCGGGGCTTCAACAGATGGCCGATGAGGCTAAATGGGAGGAGGAAGTTGAAAAATTTACACGACTTGCCGATAAATATAGCAATGCTTTCTGTCAGGGGCAACGGAGTCTCCAAGAAACTATTAGTGAAAAACTGGATGAACTCCGCGCACGTTCCAATAGTGTTTTTGATCAGCAGGCTTCAGCCAGAGCCCAAGAAATGCAGAGAGCCGGCTTAGGTTCAGTGACTACTAACTCTCCAGACAGGCTGATGCGACTTGTAACTGTTGCGGATCCTATGGAAAAGTTTAAGGGCGCCGTGAGCCGATGGCAGATAGCTCCCGGCAATGGCGAGGATGTGCTGTTTGAAGAAGATTGGTCCCGCAAATCTCTCGATATGTTGCCAAAAGAATATTACATATTTAATTTCATGGCATCGGTTGCCGAATATGTGGGGGCAAGTTATCTTTTTAAGGAATATATGATGCCTTGTGTTCCGGGAGAAGAGTATGCGTTCTACCGTTATCGTGACGATCATTTAGGCCAGGCTGAAAAGGAGCCTTTTGAAATCTCGTGCGGAGAGACAAAATATATCAAGTTGGGCAAGGGTTCATTGAGGGTGCCGGCCCGGTTAATTGGGGAATACGAAACCGATGTGCGCCCCTGATGTCATATGACCGAACTAAATCCCGCCGTTCCCCAGGGTGTGAATCTTTTCACTCTTTTTCTTAAATCCGATAGTGTCCGTACCTCGATCGAGAAAGAGATCATTCAAATAGGCCAGTGCGGCAATAGCAATTATTTGGAAGTTTCAGATTTTTCAGATTCGGCCTGTTTCCGGCCTACTTCAACGACCGTACAATTAACGGCTGAAGATTATTACAAGGATTATCGCAAGCGTCTTATCGCTTCTATCGTAGGTCAACAGTTTCTTTCCCCATCCTTCGAGAAACCAAAGATCGACTTGACCAAGTTGACCGACGTTATTGTCCGATACTCACCGAATGTAACAGATCTTTATACGATGATTAGTACCCTGGCTACCGTCATGAAAAAACAGGCGTCAATGAATGAAAATGGGCTTCTGCTACTAGTTATGCTTTGGGTTATTCTTGCCAATTTAAAGGAGGCTCACCAACAATGGATTGCCAAAGGACAAAGTCCTGTCCTGCCTCAAAATGAAATGGATGCTTATTTTGCGAATGCCTTTAAAAACTTGGACTGTGGAGCCATTGGCATCGGTGTATTGTCTTCTGACAACGAAGGATTTGTAGGGGGAATGTATGATGGAATGACAAATAAGATATTGTTCCCCATGAAGTATATTTCCGATGTTCTAGCTCAACCGGATTATGAGGAAGTTCCAATTGAGCAAACCGTAATTCATGAGTTTTTTCATGCTTACCATGATTCTTTGAAGGAAAAGATAGACCGTCCGACCGAAGAGGCAAAAGCACATCTGTTTGACCAAAAAGCGATGACCATACTCTGGGGAGAAGATCGTGTTCGTGAAAGTTGTCAGTATCATCTGACAGCAATCAAGGATATCTTCAGCAAGAGATTGGCCGAAATTCCTAGCGGCTTAAATACCCCTCTTAGATACTTTTTGGAAAGCATGAACTCACGAGTCCATTCCACGGACCCCGTTAAAAACATCTCTTTGTTGACATCTCACGATCAATTAGCCGTCGATACAGCTATGAGTGAATTGAAAACAGGGGCCCCGGACAATCATGGAAGGTTGGCTATTCGCAGGGCACTGGCCCAAGGTCAGACTTACACAGCATTTTTTAAAGAAATAATTAATTTTGAAAAACAAGTCTGGATGCAACCGACAAAAGATCTTCAACCCGTTTTACGCAAACGGTATCGCGACTTGCCCTTGCCACGAGTGACGTTCAGTTATCCCCCCTTTAATGAATATCTCAGGACATCTGAGTACAAGGGACATTACAATGAAGCACGCACCCAATATATATACGCCGCCGCTTTTGAGTATTATGTCATCACGTCAATTGATGGCAGGGAAAAATCAGAGCCTTTATTGGGTGATATCTTTCAGAAACTGATGAGCGATGACATGGTTCAGTCATGGTCTTACGACATATTGGAGTATAATGGGATTACGGCGCTTCCATAACTCACCGCGTATATGACATTACCCGGCACATGCTCCACCGATGTGCCGCTTACCGTTTACGAATCCGATGACATCCCCCCGCTTCCGTGACTTGCCTGCCATAGAGACTTTCCTCAAGGAAGATTTTTCCAGGAAAGAAAAGTCTCCAAATCCATGTCAGCCCCCTTGCCTCCCACGCGCAAGGGACGGGCTTGGGGGTATCGCTTCAGGAAATGATCCAAGCCCCGTTGATCCTTGTCGCCGTTCGCCTTTACTTCAAAGGCCACAAGGTCGCTCCCCTTTTTCAAGACGTAGTCGACCTCCAAATCCCCCTCACGCCAATAAAAGAGTTCAGCCCCCGTTCCCAAGCTTTGATTAAACAGATGAGCCCCTACGCAATTCTCGACAAGTCGCCCCCATAGTTTCTGGTCTTCCCGTGTGTGTGAAAAATCGCGGAGCATGGCGGCATTGATCAGGGCATTGTTGAGCACAAGCAATTTGGGGGAAGAGGCCCGTTGTCTGATTTTTTCCCCGGAATATTTGGGGAGGGGAACCACCAGTTGGGCCGCCGCCAAAAGATGCAGATAAGAGGCAATGGTGGTCGTGTTGCCGGCGTCGTGAAGTTGCCCCACCATTTTGGCATAGGCCACAATTTCCGCCGGATGCGCGCAGGCCAGCTGGAACGCCTGCCGGAACAGGGCCGGTTTATCAACAGGCGTGAGAAGCAGAATATCCTTGTTAAGGACGGTTTCGATGAGGGATTCGCGGATATACTGTTGCCAGCGGTCAAGGTTGGCCAGGTTGTTGTCGAGAAGGTTGGCCCCGCCGGGATATCCCCCAAAAAAAATATATTTTTCAAGATCCCATCCAAAGGCCTGTTTGCATTCCGCGTAAGACCAGTGGGAGAAACGAATCAGTTCAAACCGGCCGGCCAGGCTTTCCGTAAGGCCCCGCTGGACCATAAGGGCCGACGATCCAAGCAGGACAACTCTTACATTCGTCTTGAAGCGCCGATCCTCGTCAAAAAATTTTTTAATCGCCTCGGACCAGCGGAGGATTTTTTGAATTTCGTCAATAACGAGAAAGCATCCTTTCTCTTTTTGGGCAATGGCCCTTGCCCTTTCCCAAAGTTCATGAATCCAATTGACATCAGGAGGGGTCAACTGATCGGCACTTTCATAGAGAGACGGAAAATCCGACCATTTTTTGAGAAAGGACTGGATAGCCGTTGTTTTTCCCACCTGCCTTGGCCCCATAATCACTTGAACCAGGTTCGGCTCATGGGTGAGACGCGATTTTAAGGAAGATAACAATTTCTCACGCTTGTATTCCATAGTTATTTCATGTATTTAAACGATAATTTTAAATAACTCAACTAACTGAGTTAATTTAAAATAACTCAAATGAAAGGGGAAAATCAAGAAAAAAACCCCAAAACTTGCCCCACCGATCTGCCGCTCACCATTTACGAATCCGATGACATTCCCCCGCTTCCGTAAAATTAAATATTGACATGTGGTTATTTTACGCGGTATTTTAACCACTATGTATATCCCAAGGGGATTGACCAAAATCCTCGAGTCCGGCAAAAAAAGTTTTCTTCTCCTGGGCCCCCGACAGACAGGCAAATCAACCCTTATCAGCCGGCTCAAACCCGATCTCACCGTCAATCTGGCCGACGAAACGACCTATCTGGAATTTGCCAGAAATCCATCCGAACTCAA